>NZ_JAAORO010000002.1:0-300000 GCF_017695955.1 Prochlorococcus marinus XMU1419 | reverse complement strand
GGATTGCTCGTAACGATACTTTTAATAAAAACCTATGGAATGGATTTTCTTAGTGCAATAAGTGTAACTTTTTTTACAGTTGGAATTTTTTGGAATTTCATAGGAGCTATTTTTTTGAGTAAAATAGGTACAGTATCTTTAAATTTACTTCTAATATTGATAGTTGGCTCTTTTACAGGAGGATATTTAGGAGCTCATCTATCAAAGTTAAAGGGAAACAAATTAATTAAAAAAACTTTTATAATCGTCTGTTTTTTTGTTGGGATTAGTTTACTTATGAAATCCCTAATCAGTTTTTTTTAGATTAATTACTTTTGAATATTAATGAGGTTAATGTCGATATAAAGGCTAAGGATAGCTATTAAAGTTATTAAAGTTTAGTTCATTTTGAATTTATTCATGATCCTAACTTTTAATAACTTATTTGTTGCATCAAATTATTTTTTTAAGTTAAAGCCTTTTTTAAAGGAGGGAAAAAAAAAAGGCCTCACATAAGTGTGGCCAGGTGATGGGGAACCTTATTTTTAAACCAATTTCTTAAAAAATGCAACCCCCTATCGGTAGTGCGTTAAAGATTACTGGTGCACACTACGGATAGTGCTTTAATGTTTTTCATTTATATTTTTGCGCAATTCAGAAATAATCTTGAAATAATACAATCCATAAGTGACCTTTTAAATTCCAGATTTAAAGTGTTTTTAGCGATTAAACTTGTTAAAAAAATTATGCATTGTATTATTCATATGAACTTTGTAAGTTAAAAAGCTTTAATGATTGAATTAACATTAATAACCCTTTTGAACTATGTTGGAGATAATTTCTGTGAATATAGAAATTTAGGTCATGATAATTATAAGTCTTTACTTCTTTCTTATAGTGATGCTAGTCACAAATTTGGTCCATTAGAAGTTAAAAAGGTTATTGAGAAGTCAGAAAATTTTAAAGTTACAGCTGTTGCTATTGCTGCAATTAAGTGTCCTCAACATATTGTTAAATAATGAAGTTTGAATTAAAAACTGAAAAGGAGAATTATTCTCAGTCTTTTTCAAATTTATTAAAAATTTTTTTAATATTCGGAATTTTCATTATCTTTTGCGATTTTGCTTTTAAATTAGGAATTATTTCAAGGCATTATCAAATTAAATATAACTGTAGACTTTTATCTGTTGAAAAAACTAAAACTAATTTTGAGAAATTATCGAGGCTTTCTAGTCTGAAAAGTAAACAAAGAATTTGGGAATTTTGTAGGGATATTGTTAAATAATATTTAACTTGAGGCAGATGTATAGAACTTTAAGGCATATAACCAAAACTTCCTAGATGTGAGGAAAAATACCATGGCAACAATAACTTCAAGCATTATTTTCCATAATTGAGAAGAACCAAGGAAAACCTCAGAGGGGATTGTAGTTATAAATGCAATAGGAATGAACACACTAAAAAATATTCTTAGAGACAAAGAAAATGAATTCAAAGGAAATCTTCCAATATAAAGGAATGATCTCAATACTTCAGTCGCGTTCCATGTTTTAACAAACCAAATAGTAGTTGTAGAGATAAAAAACCATAAGCTATATAAAATACTAATCGAACAAATTATTGTAATAAAAGATAAAGAAAAGAAACTTAAATTTAAATTTATTTGATTAATCCTGACGCAATATAATAATAAAAAAAATCCTAGTGTTATTTCTAAAATCCCAGAAGGATTTATTTTTTTTAATGAGATAAAAAATTGACTATCAATAGGTTTTAAGAGTACGAAATCTAATGTCCCTTCTCTTATATGTTTAACTATTTCTGTAAGATTGGGATTGAACCATGTACTAGTTATTCCATTCAAAATTGTATAAATACCTTGAATTATTAATGCTTGTTCAAATTCCCAACCTCCTATACTTTTATTGTTTTGAAAGAAAATAGATAATAAAAAAATACTCCCTATTAAACTTAAAATAGCAGAAATCAAATCAATTAATATATTTGTTTTGTACTCCAATTCAGAGGCTAAAGATGTATACAAAAATTTTGTATAAACTTTTAAATATTTTTTAAGGTTCATGACCCCATAGCAGTATATCTTTTCGTTCCTTCTAACCATATTTTTTTAAAGACTGGAAAAAACAATAGAATCCATAGAATTTGAATACTTAATCCTCTAAAAACATTTGTTGTATTTCCTGATAGTAGATTTGCAGGGAAATCGATTAGATAAGGAAAAGGAGTTAAATAAATCCATGATTTAACATATTCAGGAAATGAGGCTATTGGAGCTAATAGACCTGAGAGAAATAAAGTTGGGATAAATAATAATCTTTCGATTGAGGATGCTTTTTCTGTCCAAAAACATAAACATGCAACTATTGACTGAATTAAAAATTGAATTAAGAATGATAGGAAAATCGATATTATAGATAAGATTAAAATGCCCAAATTTGGTATCCATATACTTTCTGGATTGAAAATAAAAAATAAAAATGCGATTATTAGCGCGAAAGGAAATCTTGTGATTTGTTCTGCAAGATGTTGTGCAAAATATCTAAAAAATGGATTTAATGGTTGAATTAGGTACGGAGATACTTTACCCATAAGCGAATCTTCTTCAAAGCTAAATACAACCCAAACTACTGAAAACTGTCTAACAAAAAAAGCACACAAGAAATACCTGGAAAGCATAACATCACTAATGTTTATTGATTCATTAAGGTTATTGTTTGTCCATATGTTTAACATGAAAAATGGAATAATTCCAGAAATCGCCCATAATGCGATTTCCACCCTATATTCCAACATGTTTGAATATTGGACTTTTAATAAAGTGAAAAACTTATTCTTAATCAAATTAGATATCATAATCTTTTTTAATTAAAATTTTCCCAATTATTTCATCTACTGGTGGCTCATTTATATATAGGTCTTCAATATCAAAATTATTTAGGATAGTTCTCAATGAAGAGGTAATAGATTTATTTTCAACTTTTATTGTGATCTCATTCTTCGTTTTATTTTTAACAGTAAAACTTGAATTAACCAACTTAAATGCATCTTCTTCAGAGCGACAAACTATTAATATTTCCTTAACAGGAGAAAGTTTTTTTAATAATTGGTCGAGCTTCCCATCATATGAGATAGATCCATTATGAACACATATAACTCTTTTGCATAGCGATGTAATATCTTTCATGTAATGACTCGTTAAGCATATCGTTGCATTAGTTTCGTCATTATATTTTTGAAGAAATTTTCTTAAATTTCTTTGTGCATTAATATCTAAACCAAGTGTTGGCTCATCTAAAAATAAAATATTTGGTTCATGTATCAAAGCAGCTAGTAATTCTGACTTCATTCGCTGACCTAGGGATAACTTTCTAACAGGTATATATAGCTCGTCATCTATCTCAAGCATATCTGATAATTTTTTTATTCTTCTTTTTGCCTCGTACTTATCTAGGTCATATATTGATGCATTTAAATAAAATGACTCTATTGGTGGAAGATCCCAAATAAGTTGTTGTTTTTGCCCCATTATTAAGGTAATGATCTTCAGAAAATTTTCTTTTCTTCTGAAAGGTAAGTGGCCTGAAACTGAAATTGAACCATCACTTGGATAAATTAAGCCACAAAGCATTTTTAAGATTGTTGTTTTCCCAGCTCCATTAGCTCCAAGAAAACCTACTATTTCTCCCTGTTTAATTTCAAAACTTATATTTTTTATTACTTCTAAACTTTTTGTCTGTCTTCTAAAGAAATGTTTAAAGGTTCCTTTTAGGCCTGGTTCTTTAGAAGAGATATAAAATGACTTAGATAAATTCCTGACTTCAATAATATTTTTTGACATTTCTATTTTTAAAATTTCCTAGTGTTTTACTTAAATTTTTTATATCTTAAAAAAATTTTGATTGTTTAAAAAATATCTTTCATCGATACAATTAGCCAGAGAAAAAAGTTAATTGGATTAAGTAACTCACTAACCTTATTTTTATTCTCATACTTTAATTTAAATAAGATTCCTGATATTAAATTATTTTCCTGTTCTTTATCAATATTTTTTTTAATTACATTACCATTTTCGTCAAGAAGGTCTATTTCATTTTCAAAGAACCATTGTTCTTTTCCATTAGATAATCGCAAGATAACTCCTATGCCTTTACCATCAGTTATTCTAAAATCACTTATTTTACCCAAGGGAGAAATACTTAGAGCATCAATGATTTCTTTATTAAGTCTATCTTTAGATAGTTCTAAATTTACACGAACATTATTTCCTATTTTAGTTTTATCTAAAATTGACATTTTTTTAGGTTATTATACTTACTCTAAAAAGAATAATGTGATTTTCCTGCAAAATTGATTCTTTTCAAAATTTATGATTTTTTAAATATCGCTTCAAGAATTCTTTTTATCAAGATTGTTAATAATCGCAAAAAGACAAAAAATAAACCTAACCATCCTAATATTATTGCTATTGATAGCAAGTTTGAGCCTAGATCACGCTGAAGTAAATTCTGCACAAATTTTTAAATTATGTGATTTTAACTCTACATTAATTATTTTATTTAAAAAATAAAAGGATCAAATTTTAGATTTTTTTTAATTCTTTGTTATTGACTATTTTATGAAAAGATTTATGAGCTAAAGTTATAATTAGAATCTTTATTAAAATTTTGGATTTATCATTGAACTCTTATGTGGGAATTTTTTTAATAATTATTGGACTAATAGTTAGAGTTGACTTAAAATTTTCAATCCAAAGGGATCTATGAAGAGTTTTTAAAGCGCTTTTTTGTTTGATATAAAACCTTGCAGTTTTTCGGCAACCTAAATTAAATACCAAAATTAATTGGAAATACTAAAAAAGCAGCCATTAGGCTGCTTTTACATGGTGGCGGGGGGGAGATTTGAACTTCCGACCTTCGGGTTATGAGCCCGACGAGCTACCAGACTGCTCTACCCCGCGGCATATACATAGCATACATCTGAAAGGGTTGTTTTTTTTATTTCTTTATGATTCTTGGAATTTTAATTGACCATTAACTTCAATTCTCACTCCTTGAGACAAATTAAAAACCTTTTCTTCAATGTCTTGAATTCTTAAGTCAGATATCCACTCTAATTGTTTTAGTAAGTGAAGACTAACAGCATGTTTAGCTCTTTTTGAACCATCTTCTACTTTTAAAGCCAGTCCTATTCCTTCATTAACCTTACAAAGGCACTGTATCCCTTCTGCTCCACCTTTACTTATGACATGTCCGTGAGAGGACTTAATTATTTCCGTATCAAATTTATTATTGTCACTTATCATTAATGGATTTGTTGTCATAGCTCTACTTATTTGCTCTAATTCAGCATTTTCGGAACTGCTTAGAAGTGAATATAACTTTGACATTTGTATTAGCTTTAAATAGAGAGTTGGGGCGCCACAGTCATCACGTTCTGCATTTATTTCAGATAATGGGATTTCAAGTAATTCGGAAACAATTCTGAATATTTCAACCTGAAGTGGATGATTCCCTTTTAAGTAACTATCTAATGGCCAATTTAGTTTTTTACATGTAGCTAAAAAAGCAGCATGCTTACCTGAACAATTATGCTCTAATGGGCTTGTTTTTAATAAAGGACATTTCAAATTATTAATGTCTATATCGTGTTCCCATAAAATTTTGAAGGCTTCCCGCGAATGAAGTTTTGATCCACTATGTGAACCGCATGCTAATGCTATCGATTTTGAAGCATTGTTAATTTTTGATGCGGCTCCACTGCTAACAAAAGGTATTGCTTGGAATGGTTTTAATGCTGATCTTATAAAACTTTTATATTCTGGATTCCCAGCACACATTAGAACCCTGCCCTTTTTGTCGCTAATAACAGCATGAATTTTATGAATTGACTCAATCTTTGAACCTCTAATTAAGGTTGCTTGTAAAGGGGGGTTGTTAGATGTGTAAAGGTTTTTAAAGTTTGAACTCATTTAGAAATTGTTATATTGAAAAAGCAGAATTCCTGACAAAGCTAAAACTGAGATGATAGAAAGAATTTGAATTAAATTTCTTAAGATAGGTTTTACCTCAATTGAGGCAATAAGTGATTCCTTTTCTTTTAAAACTAATGGCTTTATCCATACTTGACCGTCATACCAACCGGACTCTTCGTATTCAACTTTTTCAGAGGTTAGTCTTTTAAATATGTGATTCCAACCAATATATAATCTTAAAGTAACTAAAAGAGGTATTGATAAGCTGCTAAAGAGGCTTATTAGAATATATTTTAGAGTGGACTTTTCGAAATATATACTTCCTGAGGAAATAACGAGAAATATAAAAAAAGAAACTACCCAAAATTTAATCAATACAAGAATTAATGAGATTTTTGTTTTAGGCCAAGAAAAAATGACTGATTTTGATAATTCAATAAATTCATTTGTGGGTTGTTGTTCCTTAGGGACAGGACATTTAGATTCGCTCATAATATAAATTATGGAAAAGTAAGACCGTCTCCATTACTCCAAAAAGATTCAAGATCATAATATTTTCTTACTTCCGGCTGAAAAATATTTACTATTAAATCACCATAGTCAAGTAAAGCCCATTTTGCCTCGTTAACTCCTTCCTTTCTTATTGGTTCAATCTTAGCTTTATCTCTCAATTCTCCTTCTACAGAGTTAGTAATGGATCTAACCTGGACATCAGACAATCCCTCTGCAATTAATATCCATTCGCTTATGAAAGATACCTTATCAATTTTTATAAGTTTTATATCTTTAGCCTTTTTTTCATCACAAGCTTTGGCTGCCATGTATACTAAATTCTTATTGTCCATATACATTTTCGCTTGAAACTGACTTTTCTGATCCTTCTTGCTGAGATAATTCAGATCTAGCTTTTTCAGCACTTTTTCTTAAGGCATCTAATCTATCCTCAAAGAAACTTCTTTTTTTCTTTTTTCTAGTGTTCTCAATTAATTCTTTTAATGCTCCTCCGAGGCTTTTATAAGCATTTGGAATACTATAACCAAATCTGCAAGCAAGATCTATCGCTCTTTCGTCTGCAAGAATAGCGTCCTGAAGTTTTTTTTCAGAATTATTTTTAATATATAATCTATAACCTGCAAAACTTGATAACCCAAGAGCTAGTAATAGTAGTAAACCATCTTGTACCCACAATTCCCCTATAGCTCCTCCAAGCCCTATAGCAAGAGCAGCCATTTCCCAACCGTCTCTTGGTATTGTGTCGTTTTGAATTTTGCCTACTTCATGCCAAAACAATAAATTTCTGTGGTCAATTGCAAAGTTATCCCAAGTATCTAGGTCTATTTGAATTTCTACTTCGTCGCGACCGATTTCCTCAAGTGTAATTAAAGGTGGGTCTATAGCAGCAGCAGCTTCAACAAATACCCAACTTTCATTTTCCGGAGGCAACAAACTTTTAAGTCGCTGAAGTTCGCTCATAAAAAATTAATTTCTACCAATACTATAGAAACAAATGTTGCTTTTCAAGTAACTTGATTAACATCTGATGATTTATAAGTAGCATGAAATAAATGTAGTTTTAAATTATGCCTCAAAGAGGTGATCTTAAAAGAATTCTTATTCTAGGTTCAGGCCCGATCGTTATAGGTCAAGCTTGTGAATTTGATTACTCTGGTACTCAAGCCTGTAAAGCTTTAAGAAAAGCTGGTTATGAAATTATTTTAATAAATTCAAATCCGGCATCAATAATGACTGATCCTGAGATAGCAAATAAAACATATATAGAACCATTAACTCCTGAAATAGTTTCTCAGATCATTTTAAGAGAAAAACCTGATGCAATTCTTCCCACCATGGGTGGTCAAACTGCTTTGAATCTTGCAGTTAAATTATCTGAGTCAGATTTTTTAAAAAAAAATAATGTTGAATTAATTGGAGCTAATTTAGAAGCTATTAATAAAGCTGAAGATAGAAAACTGTTTAAAGAATCGATGGAAAAAATAAATGTAAATGTATGCCCTTCTGGAATAGCTTCAGATCTAACTGAGGCAAAAGATGTATTAAAAAAAATCGATTCCTACCCTCTTATAATAAGACCTGCATTTACTCTAGGTGGTGTAGGAGGTGGAATTGCATATAACCTTGAGGAATTTGTTGAATTCTGTAAAACAGGATTGGATGAAAGTCCAAGTAACCAAATATTAATCGAAAAATCACTTATTGGATGGAAAGAGTTTGAATTAGAGGTAATGAGGGATACTGCAGATAACGTAGTAATAGTTTGCAGTATTGAGAATTTAGATCCAATGGGTGTGCACACTGGAGATTCTATTACTGTAGCTCCCGCACAGACTTTAACTGATAAAGAATATCAAAGACTTAGAGATTTATCATTGAAAATAATTAGAGAGGTTGGTGTTGAGACTGGGGGGAGTAATATCCAGTTCGCAATAAATCCCTCTAATGGAGAGGTAATTGTCATCGAAATGAATCCACGTGTGAGTAGATCCTCTGCTTTGGCAAGTAAAGCTACTGGATTCCCCATAGCTAAAATTGCAGCTTTATTATCTGTTGGCTATACACTTGATGAAATTATTAATGACATTACAAAAAAAACACCTGCTTGTTTTGAACCTTCAATCGATTATGTCGTTACAAAAATTCCGAGATTTGCATTCGAAAAGTTTAAAGGCTCGTCAAATACTTTAAGTACATCTATGAAATCAGTTGGTGAGTCAATGGCAATTGGTCGCTCTTTTGAAGAATCATTTCAAAAAGCGTTAAGGTCCTTAGAACTAGATATTTGTGGATGGGAATGTGATTCACTTGATCCAATTAATAACGAGAATGACTTAAAGAATAGCTTAAGAACTCCTACATCTGAAAGGATTCTCATATTAAAAAAAGCTATGGAACTTGGAAAAACCAATTCTTATATTCAAGAAATTACGAATATTGATTTATGGTTTATCGAAAAATTACACAATATTTTTGATTTTGAACAAAACTTTTTGAAAGATAAAGAACTTTATGATCTAGATAGAGATTTGATGTTACATGCTAAACAATTAGGCTTTTCAGATCAACAGATTGCAAATTTGACTCATTCTGAGTTCTTTGAAGTAAGAAAATATAGAAAAGATTTGAACATAATCCCAATTTATAAAACTGTTGATACTTGTTCAGCAGAATTCTCATCATCTACTCCCTATCATTACTCAACATACGAGGATTATTTTATTAATTTAAAATCTCAAGTTTTTGAAAGCGAGATTTCAACAAATAATAAATCAAAAAAAATTATGATTCTTGGTGGGGGTCCAAACAGAATTGGTCAGGGAATTGAATTTGATTACTGTTGTTGCCATGCTTCATATCAGGCTTCCACCAATGGTTATAAAACAATTATGGTTAATAGTAACCCTGAGACTGTATCAACAGATTACGATACTAGTGATATTTTATATTTTGAACCTGTAACTTTGGAGGATGTACTAAATATATTAGAAGCTGAAAATCCTGATGGTTTGATTGTTCAATTTGGAGGCCAAACTCCCTTGAAATTATCAATGCCCTTATTTGATTGGCTTAAATCAAGTGATGGTGCCAGAACTGGATCAAAAATACTTGGTACTTCACCAATTTCAATAAATCTAGCAGAAGATAGAGAGGAATTTACAAAAATACTTGAAGAATTAAATATCAGGCAACCTTTAAACGGATTAGCTCGCACTAAAGAAGAGGCGCAAATTGTAGCAAAAAATATAGGTTTTCCTCTAGTTGTAAGACCCTCTTATGTTCTGGGAGGAAGGGCAATGGAAATTGTTAAGAATGAGAATGAACTATCAAGATATATCTCTGAGGCAGTGAAGGTATCACCTGATCATCCAATACTTCTCGATCAATATTTGAATAATGCAATTGAGATAGATGTTGATGCTTTATGTGATTTAGAAGGTTCGGTTGTAATTGCTGGACTAATGGAGCATGTTGAACCTGCAGGAATACATTCTGGTGATTCTGCATGCTGTTTACCATCAATATCTCTTTCATCTTCCACTTTAGAAACCGTTAGGAATTGGACCAAATTAATAGCAAAAAGACTAAATGTTGTTGGCTTAATTAATTTGCAATTTGCGGTAACTAATTTAAATAACAATGAAGATCAAGTATTTATTCTTGAAGCTAATCCAAGAGCTTCAAGGACAGTCCCATTTGTTTCAAAAGCTATAGGTAAACCAGTAGCTAAACTAGCTACCCAATTAATGCAGGGACTTACATTAGAAAATATTAATTTTACTAAAGAATATTATCCAAAGTATCAGGCAGTAAAGGAAGCTGTTTTGCCTTTCAAAAGATTTCCAGGATCCGATACACTTCTTGGTCCAGAAATGCGATCTACTGGAGAAGTAATGGGTTTAGCAAAAGATTTTGGAATTGCTTATGCAAAGTCAGAATTGGCAGCAGGAAATGGAGTCCCTTCTGAAGGCGTAGCTTTTTTGTCTACTAATAATTTGGATAAAAAATATCTTGAAGAAATTTCTAAGGAATTGTTGATTTTAGGGTTTAAATTAGTTGCAACAAAGGGTACAGCATCATACTTACTTGATCTAGGTATTCAAGTTGAAGAAGTCCTAAAAGTACATGAAGGTAGACCAAATATTGAAGATTTAATACGCTCTGGACTTATTCAATTAATAATTAATACTCCAATTGGTTCTCAGGCTCTGCATGACGATGCATATTTAAGAAGGGCTGCAATAGAATATAATATTCCGACTTTTACAACAATTCCAGGAGCCAAGGCAGCTTTAAAAGCAATTAAATCTCTTCGAAGTAATAAAATCGATACTTACTCTCTACAAGAAATTCATAATTATTAAAACTCTACCCTAAGTTTTTAACTTTTCTCATAATTGATTTGCTTAGGAGTTTCGGCTAATTGATAGTAATTTCAATGTTTCTTTGTTCAACTTAATTTATATTTCTGCTATTTTTAATCCTTTTATTGATTCTTCTATATCTTTAGAGAGTTCATTTATTATATTTCTTACCTTCAATGGTTAAAACTTGATTTGAAGAATTACTTGAGTTTTGCTTAATGGATTCAACTTTTAAAAAATTTAGATAAAAATTATATGCTTTTAATTAATTGTTTTTCACATAATTCTTTATAAATTCCTTTTTTATTAAGTAAATCAAGATGTTTCCCAATCTCAACAATTTTACCCTTATCAAAGACAATAATTTTATCCGCTTCTTGAGTAGTGGCTAATCTATGAGCAATTACAATTACAGTTCTACCCTTCATGGCTCTATTAAGACCTTCTTGTACCTCTGATTCTGATTCTGCATCTAATGCACTTGTTGCCTCATCTAAAAGAAGAATTGATGGATTTCCTAGAATTGCTCTTGCAATTGCTAACCGTTGAATCTGACCTCCTGAGAAATTTGATCCTCTTTCAGTAATCCTTGTCTCATATTTATCTGGTAGGGTTCTAATAAAGTTGTGAGCATTTGCCTTTTTTGCTGACTCTATAACTTCTTCTTTTGAAAATTTTCTACCCATCCTTATTACATCAATAATTTTCCCTGAAAATAAAAAAGGCTGTTGTTGAACAAGTGCAATATTATTTCTTATGTCTTTTGTATTTAATGATTTTAGATTTTTACCATCAATATAAATATCTCCATTATTTGGCGTTATAAATTTTAATATTAATGCCATCATCGTGCTTTTCCCAGCACCTGAAGCTCCCACGAAAGCTGTAACTTCTCCTTTTTTGATTTCTAGATTTATATCTTTAAGAACATTATTATCTTTTTTGTATTCAAAATTTACTTTTTTGAAACAGATTTCACCTTCAATATTTAATATCCTTGTTAAATTTTTTTTGTTGTCTTCGATAGGTGCTTGATTTATGTTTTTCAACCTTTTTATAGATGCTTCTGCTTGTTTGTAATCATTAAAATTTGTACTTACATGGCTTATTGGATCAATAAGCATTAATATTGCAGCGAAAAAACTGCTAAATTCTTGACTCGTTAGAAGGCCTAGGTTAATTCTTGCTGCTCCTAAACCTAATACTGCTAGTATTCCAAATGCTTCTAAAAAGCCAACAATCGGATGCTGAAATGCAAGTAATTTTAATGTTTTATATTTTGCTTTTTTATTTGCACCTAATCTCTTTTGAAATCTGTTCTCAATCCAGTTTTCGGCGGCAAAAGCTCTTATTGTTGACATCCCATTAATTGATTCACCAATTAATCCTGCTAGGTCACTAGTTGATTCTTGACTCTTCTCAGATGCTAATAAAACTCTTCTTCCAAAACTATTAACAGAAAGAATAATCATTGGTGCTAATACAAAAGTTGATAATGTCAGTGACCAATCTAAATAAATCATATAAATTATTACGGCTAATAATTGTAAGGTACATGGAATAGTATCCTGAGCTGTTTTATAAATAACTTCGCTTACTCTATCTGCGTCTTCCGTAAGTCTATATGTTATGTCTCCGGCGGAAATCTTTTCAATAGAATTCAAATTTATTTTTTGTATTTTACTAAATAAATTTCCTCTCATTATTTCACTAATTTCCAGGGATGGTTTCGCAATAAAAACATCTTGTCCAAATTGGGCAGTTTTTTGTATCAAAAATATTAATAAAGACTTAACTATTATGTTAAAAACTCTTACAAGGTCGCCAGTTCCAATTGCCGGAATTAAGTTTCCCGCTAAATAAGCTAATAAAGGCCAACAACCTACATAGATAAGCATGCATACAAAACCCTTAATAAACTTAGTTGAATATGGTCTGATTGATGGGATTAATCGCAAGATATTATATATTTTATTGTTTATCCTATTTTATCAATATCTTTGATTTTACAAAACAATGAAATTAGATCAATTCTTAAAATGGCAAAATTTGGTCTCTTCTGGCGGAGAGGCTAAATTATTCATTAAATCAGGTTCAGTTAAAGTAAATGGTGAAATTGAAACTAGAAGAGGGAGGAAACTAAATAGAGGAGATAAAGTTATGTTTCTAAAAAATGAATTAATTTTTGAATAGTTGGCTTATTCAGCTCGGTTTATATTAATATGTTTTTCTTGGAGATAGTATTTTGAGAAAATCTGTAATTGCCGGTAATTGGAAAATGAATATGACTTGTGCTGAGTCTAAATCCTATTTAGAGGAGTTTTTACCCTTAATAAAAAGTATTAAGAATGATCGTAAAGTAGTTATTGCTCCCCCATTTACTGCTATTTCAACCTTTTCTAATCACACTAATTTTGATTATTTAGATATTTCAAGTCAAAATATTCATTGGGAAGATGAAGGAGCATTTACAGCCGAAATATCACCTAAAATGCTTCTTGAACATAGAGTCTCATATGCAATAGTCGGTCACAGTGAACCAAGGAAATACTTTAGTGAAAGTGATGAACAAATTAATAAAAGAGCAGTTTTTGCTCAATCCAATGGACTCACTCCAATAGTTTGTGTAGGTGAAACATTGGAACAAAGAGAGAGAGGTGAAGCTGATAGAGTTATTACTAGACAGGTTGAACAGGGACTAGAAAATACAGATCCAGCTAATCTCATAGTCGCCTATGAGCCAATTTGGGCTATTGGGACTGGTAAAACATGTGAAGCTAAAGACGCAAATAAGATATGTTCTTTGATTAGAAAATTAATAGGTTTTGAAGATGTGATTATTCAATATGGAGGATCAGTTAAACCTAATAATATTGACGAAATTATGTCAATGAGCGATATAGATGGAGTTTTGGTTGGAGGAGCTTCATTAGATCCTAAGAGTTTTGCAAGAATTGCAAATTATCAATAATAAAAACCCATGGCCAGAAGGCTGGGGCCAAAAAACTTCAATTATGGGTGTTATTAATTTAACACCTGATTCATTTAGTGATGGAGGCGATTTAAATTCTTCAAAGAAAGTACTAAATCAAGTTAAAAATTTCTTATATAATGGAGTTGATATTATTGATCTCGGAGCTCAGAGTACTAGGCCTGGGGCCCAGGAAGTTGGATCTAATGAAGAAATTAAAAGGTTGATTCCTTATTTGAAATTAATAAAATCTGAATACCCTGAGATCTTAATTTCTATTGATACATTTCATTCTGACGTTGCTCACGAAGCTCTTATAAATGGTGCAAATTGGATTAATGATGTTACGGGAGGAAGAAGAGATAAGGAGATTTTAGATGTTGTTGCAAAATTTAACTGCCCTTTTGTAATAACTCATAGTCGTGGAAATAGTAAAAATATGAATGATCTTTCAAAATACGATAATTTATTGAGTGAAGTTAAGTGCTCGCTTGATAAGTTGATAAAGAATGCTTTAGAAAAAAATATATCTGAAAGAAATATAATAGTGGATCCTGGAATTGGTTTTTCAAAGGATATCATTCATAATTTGGAAATTTTGAGAAACTTAGATGTATTTAAAAAATGGAATTTACCAATTTTGATTGGTGCATCAAGAAAAAGATTTATAGGCGAAATTTTGAATGAGAAAAATCCAAAAGAAAGGGATATAGGAACACTTGCAATAAGTTGTCTTTGTTCTCAATACAATATTGATATTGTAAGAGTTCACAACGTAAAACTAAATTATCAAATTCTGAAAGTAGCTGATAAGATCTACCGAAAATAATAAATTTATTATTCTTTAACTCCTTCGATTTTATCCTCTACCTCTTGGTATAGTTCTTTCAACTGTTCTATATTTTCATCTGAAGTTTCCCAATATCCCCTACCATTTACTTCTAGCAAAGTTCCAACAATTCTTCTGAAACTATTAGGATTAAGATCCATTAATCTTTTCCTCATCTCTTCGTCATTTATAAATGTTTCATTAGTTTCTTCATATACAAAATTATCTACTTGGCCACTTGTAGCACTCCAACCAAGAGTGTAATTAAGTCTGTTAGAAAGTTCTCTAACTCCTTCATAACCGGATTTGAGCATACCTTCATACCACTTAGGATTTAAAAGTTTTGTTCTTGAGTCTAATCTGATAGTTTCTCCAAGTGTTCTGACTTGAGCATTAGAAGTTGTAGTGTCCGCTATATAGCTATTAGGTTCTTTTCCATCATCTCTTAATGTCTTAATCAATTTTGTTGGATCTGAATCAAAATAATGACTTACATCTGTTAATGAAATCTCTGAGGAATCAAGGTTTTGAAATGTAACATCTGCTGTTTTCATTACTGATTCAAATACCTCTCTTTTTTGGTTCATCTCACCTGGATTATCAGCATTAAAAGCATATGTTTTACGTGATAAATACATTTCTTGTAGTTCATTTTCTTCTTCCCAAGTTGAATTTTCTACGGCTAAATTAACATTTGAACTGTAGCTTCCACTTGCATTAGAGAAAACTCTCGCTGAAGCTTCTCTGATAGAGGTGCCTTCTTTTTCTGCTTGTTCTAGTGAATGTTTCCTTACAAAATTAAATTCCAATGGTTCATCAGCCTCTGCAGCTAATTTGACTGCCTGATCTATTAATGCCATTTGATTGATAAATAGATCTCTAAATACCCCTGAACAGTTAACCACTACGTCTATTCTTGGCCTACCTAATTCTTCTAAAGGAATTAATTCTAGTTTGTTGATTCTGCCAACAGAATCAGGTTTTGGTTTTACCCCAACAAACCATAAAATTTGAGCCAGTGATTCTCCATAAGTTTTGATGTTATCAGTACCCCATAAAACACAAGCTATTGTTTCAGGCCAAGTCCCTTGCTCTTCCTTTTGTCTTGCAATTAATTTGTCAACCACAGACTTTGCTGCAGCTACTGCAGCTGTAGTTGGGATTGATTGAGGATCAAGTGCATGGATATTTTTACCACTGGGCAAAACGCCTGGATTTCTTATAGGATCTCCACCTGGTCCAGGTAAAACATAATTCCCATCTAGTGCTTTAATAAGGCTATCCATTTCTTTGTCTGCGCAAACCTGTTCAAGACAGAAAAGTAAGTAATCAAATAATTTATTTAAATCCTTCTGATTAACTTCATTAAACCCATTTGATCTGCAGACTCTTAGCCAAGGGGTAGGCAAATTCAGGCCAAAAATTTTAAGTAAGTCAAAAAGTTTGGAAAGAAGTGATTTTTCTAGATAAACTCTGCCATCAACAATTTTTAAAGAGTTGACCATCGCAAAAATAGACTCTCTCGCTGTCTTTATGATTTTTTCATTTAACTCTACAAATTTAAGTTCACCTTTATTATTACCATCATAAATTTGTTCAATAGTTAGACCCATGGATTCTGCAAGTAATCCAGGAAGAGATCTTAAGTCCTCTTGTTCTCTCTCTAAAGATGCAATATTTACAAGTGTTGCAACAGCTTCTTCTGCTGTTGGAGCTTCTCCAATAGTATGAAGACCGCAAGGTAATAATCTACTTTCAATTTCCATCAACTGTTTATAAACATTGCCAACAAATAAATCTCTTTCGTCTAATGAAAGTTCTTCTACGTCTTTTGAAGGAAGCTCTACATCCTTGTCAAGGTTGCATTGTTTAGAGGTCTCAACTATTGCATTAACAATTTGAATACCCCTACTATTTTCTCTTAATTGTTGATAAGAACCAACGAGTTCACTTAGTTCTTTAAGCCCTTTGTAGAGTCCTGCATTTTCTGCAGGAGGAGTTAAATAGCTTATGGTTGAAGCGTATCCTCTTCTCTTAGCAATTGTTGCTTCAGATGGATTATTCGCAGCGTAATAATACAAATTAGGCAATGATCCAATAAGGGAATCAGGGTAGCATGTTTCACTCATGCCCATCTGTTTCCCAGGCATAAATTCCAGTGAGCCGTGAGTACCAAAATGAAGAACCGCATCAGCACCCCAGATTTTTTCTACATAAGTGTAGTAAGCAGCAAAACCATGATGAGGACTAGCACTTCTTGAATAGAGTAATCTCATCGGATCACCTTCATAGCCAAATGTAGGTTGAACCCCTATAAAAACATTTCCAAAATGTTTTCCGTATATAAGAAGATTCTGTCCGTCACTATTAAGGTTCCCAGGAGGTTTACCCCAATTCTCTTCAAGTCTTTGTGAATATGGTGTGAATTCTTCGTATTCTTTTACTGACATTTTATGAGCAATATTTAACTCCGGAGAGCCATCCATTGCTTCTGGGTTGTTAATTACTTTTTCCATTAATTCTTTTGAATTATTTGGAAGTTCGTCTATTTGATAACCTTTTGACTTCATTTCGAGTAGCACTCTGTAAATTGAGCCAAAAACGTTTAAGTATGCTGCTGTTCCAACATTTCCTTTGTCTGGAGGAAAACTAAATACTGTAATAGCTAATTTTTTGTCTTTTCTTTGTTTTACTCTTAAAGTGGACCATTTTATTGCTCTTTCAGCAATTACATCTACTCTATCTTGTAGTGTATGAGCCTTACCTGTGGCATCATCACGACCTGAGAGAATGATAGGTTCAATTGCACCATCAAGTTCTGGAATTGCAATCTGAAGTGCTACTTGAACGGGGTGTAACCCTAAATCACTATCTTCCCATTCTTGTGTGGTTTGAAATACCAAAGGAAGTGCAACCATATAAGGTCTGTTTAGCCTTTTTAGGGCTTCAATAGCTTTAGGATGATCTTGCCTTGCTGGGCCACCAACAAGTGCAAAACCAGTTAAAGATACAACTCCATCTACTATAGGTTGATCTTTATTTATTGAATCATAATAAAATTCATTGACTGGTTTAGAAAAATCCAAACCCCCACAGAAGATAGGAAGTACTCTCGCACCTCTATATTCCAATTCTTGAATTACTGCAACATAATGAGCATCATCTCCTGTAACTATATGACTTCTTTGAAGCACTAAACCTATAGTTGGAGTTTTATTATCTTTAGGATTTATATCTTTCCTGTTATTCTCCCAATTTTGATATTCTTTAAGACTTTCAAACATACACGGCGCAAGAGGATGCCAAATTCCCAAATCTGGGAATGTTTCAGGGTCTTGAATTTTGAACTCTTCAATTTGATCTTTTATGTTCTCTGAAACTGCATACTTCTCAGAAATCATTAACAAGAAGTTTTTTAAGTTCTCAGTAGTACCACCTAACCAATATTGAAAACTCAGAATAAATGTTCTAGCATCTTGAGCTTTTTCTACTGGTAGGTATTTAAGTATTGAAGGTAGTGTATTTAATAACTTCAACATTGAATCTTGGAAGCTTGCTCCATCAGATTCTTTTTTCTTTTTTATAAAATCTCCAATAATACTTTTAGATTGGCCAAGTTGGGCCATGCTAAATGAACCTAACTTGTTTAATCTCATTACCTCTGGCATAGAGGGAAAAATAATTGAGGCTTTAAGTTTATCTTTATGTGGAGATACTGCATCAACTACTTTTTGAGCAAGATCTTCAATGAAAATTAGGGAAGCAACGAATATATCTGCATTAGCTATATCTTCTTTAAAATCTTCAAAATTACTTTCATTCCTAAGTTCTTCGATAAGATAGCCACTAAGGTCTATACCTATTGGCCCATTCATCTCGTTAATTGACTTTGCAGCTTCGGTTAAGGAATTTTGGTATTGTGGCTCAAGGACAACATAAACTGCTTTTATTACAACTTTGTGTTTGTTATCCTCAACAGGAGATACTCTGCGGTTTGCTGAGCGGACCTGCGTAAACATTGATTTTCTTTAAGTATTTCTACCAGCCTACGAGTGAAAAGACGTTATTGTGTGCAATATAAATAGCGTGTAACAACCTTTAAAAAAAATTTTTTAACAAAAATGACTGAAAATTCTCAAAAACCTATACCAGTACTAGTATCCGGAGCTTTAGGCAGAATGGGTAGCGAAGTTGTGAATACAGTATTAAATTCCACAGATTGTGAACTTGTTGCAGCAATTGACATAAATGAAAAGAACAATGGTTCAAATATTTCTGAATTATTAAAGGTAAAAAATTGTGATATTTTTGTTTCTAACGATTTTGAAGGAACTTTATGTTCTGTTAGCCAAAATTATAGAAATAAAAATATAAAACCTGTTCTTGTTGATTTTACTCATCCTAATTCTGTATATGAAAATACCAGATCAGCTATCGCCTACGGTATTTCACCAGTGGTCGGAACCACAGGACTTTCTTCTTCGCAAATAAAAGACTTGTCTGTTTTTGCTCAGAAGGCATCTGTTGGTTGTGCAATAATTCCTAATTTTTCAGTAGGGATGGTTCTTCTTCAGCAGGCAGCATCTGTAGCTGCAAGATTTTATGACAATATTGAATTAATAGAGATGCATCATAATCAAAAAGCTGATTCCCCTAGTGGTACTTGTATAAAAACTGCAGAAATGATTGAAGAGTACCCAAAAAAATTTAATCAGAATTTAGTAAAAGAGTCTGAGTCATTGAAAGGTGTGCGGGGAGGTCTCAGAGATTCAGGAATTAATATACATTCTGTACGATTACCAGGGTTATTAGCACATCAATTAGTAATTATGGGATCTCCAGGTGAAACTTATACAATTAAGCATGACACTATTGATAGAAAGGCATATATGCCAGGTGTTCTACAGGCTATTAAAAAAATAGGTAGTTATGAAACTTTAATTTACGGACTTGAAAAATTGATTTTCTAAAATGCTCATTCCAATTAATTCAAATCAAGTTTCAAAACTTATTCCTGCGGTAGGTACCGGAAGTCAATTTAAATATGCTTTGGGTAATCCAAGAAAAATTCTTCAAAGAGTAATAGTTTCTTCAATTGGTGGATTTATCTCATTAATCATTAGTTCGACTGGAGATCAAACAAATAATTTCTGGTTATTGCTTTGTGTAGCTTTCTTTTTGTATATAATCTGGGGACCTATTCTTGAATCAAGTAGAAAAAATTTGCAATTAAGAAAATATAAATTTTTTTCTATATTTGATGGTTATGTATCAGATATATATAAAACAGAAAAGATTGAAAGTTCAAGAGAACAATCTAATAGGCAAGGTAGATTAGAAGTTATCGAAAACAAAAGGACTTGGTTAGTACTTGAATTAGAAGATGAAGATGGTTATTTAGAAAAGTTAAGTTTTCCTATGGAAAATAAGCATAGTCTAATTAGAGTGGGTTCGAGTATCAGATGTTTATTAACATCTAATAACCGCAATTTTGACAGAGATTTATATTTGACCGATGCTTGGCTTCCAGAAATTAATTTATGGGTAGGTGAGTATCCCTATTTATTAAGACCAGCATTTGAGGAAATTTGCTATATTTATTTGAATAGATAGTTGATATTTATATTATGTGATGAAAAAAAAATTAAATTTTAAAATTGTTGGTTCGGGTCCAACGGGTTTATTACTTTCAATTGCACTTTCAAAATTTGATTGCAATATTTTTTTAACTGATTTATTAACAAAAGATAGATTAATTGATAAAGATAGAACTTATGCAATTACTCACTCAACAAGAAAAATCTTATCAAAATTCAGACTTTGGGAAAAATTAAAACCATTCTTATTTGGCTTTGATACCCTTTCAATTTCAGATAGCATAACTTCTGCTAAAACCAACTTATCAATTTCTGATTTAGATGATGATATAAGTTCTGCTGAAAATATTGGCTGGGTAGTTAAACATTCAGATCTTATGAAAGTATTTTTTCAAGAGATTGATAATTATGAAAATATTTTTTTTATGACGCCACAGATATTGTTACGTAAAAAAATATTATTTGATTATCAATTCCTTTCAACAGGGGCAAATTCACTTGATAAAAAATTGGTTGATTTTGTAGATATAAAAAAATCTTATAATCAATCTTGTTTAACTTTTAAAGTTTCTCTAAGAGGTAATTGTGAAAAGCGTGCTTATGAAATTTTCCGAAAAGAAGGTCCACTTGCATTATTACCCTTAGGAAAAAACTTATATCAAGTAATTTGGACCTCTAGTACATTAAAGGCTGTTGAAAGGTTAAATTCTGATAAGAATTTTCTAATGGATAATTTATCAACCATCTTGCCTGATGAATTTAAGTTAGATCAAATTATTGGAGAATTTAATATTTTCCCTGTTTCGTTAACCTTAAATTTACCAGTTTTAAATTTTAAAAAATTAGTTTTTGTAGGGGATGCATTTCATACTTTTCATCCTGTGGGTGGTCAGGGTCTTAATACTTGTTGGAGAGATGTTAATACTATTTTTGATCTTTTTAATAAAAATTTTGCTACTACCAAGATGCATTTGATCTTATTTAAATTTAAGTATTTTACAAGCAGGATTTTAGATATCGTAATTACTATTTTTATAACTGATTCTTTGATTTCAATTTTTGCAAATAGGAACATTTTTTTATTTCCAATAAGAAAATTTTCATTTTTACTTTTAAATAAATTTCTATTAATAAGAAAATTAGTTCTTAATCAAATGACTAAATCACTCATTTACTCAAGAATTAAATAATATTCATGAATAATTATGTATCTAAAGAGATGATAATTTTTTTAATAAATGAAATAGGTTTAGATGAGTCATCAATTGAACTTGGTATTAAGTTATCTTCGAAAAATAACACCCCATTGCCAATCTTATTATGGAGTTATGGAATACTAACTATTGAAGAACTTGATAAGTTATATTCATTTTTATTTCAAAATATCGAATAATAATTCTGTTATAATCATTTCATATTTTCAACAAGAACTATTACTGTTTTAAATAAAGGAAATCAGATATCAAGACAATCGATAGAAAAGCTTGATTTATTATTATTGATTCTAGAAACTATTGATTTAAATGGTATTCAATCACTTTACGCCTTTTCAAATAGACTTAATCTAAATGAATTTTTTCCTAATAAAGTTTCAATTTGGAAAATAAGGAATAATAATCCATTGAGAAAATCTTATGTTAAAAACAATATTAAACTTGATGAATTTGATGCCTTAATTAAAATCACCGCTGAAATGTCTAGATATCTTTATCCTTATATCAGAGAGATTCTTAAATCTAAAGAAGATCTAAAAAAGAATTCAGTTATTTGGAATGATTTTAATAAGAGATTTATTGAGCTTATTAATGAAAGGTTTAACATAGAAAGTATGAGGGTTAAAAAGCTTATAAATCAAGCAGAAAATGATGAAATTATTATTAAATCTTTGTTTACCTTATCCCTTTGTATCTCAAATCAGGGTTATCAAAAGTTGAAGTTTTTTTTATTCGATTATTAATAATATGCAAAATAAATTATCATTTCATCAATCTTCTGTAAGTCTCGAAATTATCGGATTGCCAGATTATTCAAATAATGAAAATAAAGACCAAATATCAATAATTTCTCAATGGAAACTAAATATAATTGATAAACCACTCATCGAAGGGAAAATTGAGCATTTAAGGCCTATAATGAATGCCTTTTATATTTATTCAAATCTTTTAATCAAAAACGAAATCCCAAAATATGAGTCTAAATTAATTGATATAAAAGCTGATAATCTCCATATTCATAATATTGTTCTCAAGAGTTCTAAACCAAATGTAAAACCATTAACTTTAAAGATTGGTAATTCATTGTTGTCAGATACAATAAATTGTTTTGATCAGTTAAATGAATCATCAAAAATCAATATAAGAAATGGTTGCGTTTCTAATAATTTTTCAAAAAAAATAAAATTTAGATTAAATAAAGTGAAATTTTTTAGATTCTTTATGCCTCCATTTATTGCAATTTGTTCTTTATTTCTATTCTCTTCAACTTTAATTTATTTTTATAATCCTGCAGAAGATAAAGAAAAAAATGAATTAATAAATCAAAAATAAATACCTAATAGCATCTTAAATATAAACACGATAGTATAGGTTAATTTCTTATATGAATTATCATTATTTGTTCATTTAATTTTAGTTTATGGCAGATCTAAACATCCCAAAATTAAATATGAAATCTGATAAATATATTTTCAAAAAAAAATTAAGTTTAAGAAGAAAAACAAAAAAAAGACTTTTTATTGAATCTGCTTTTATGTTAATTACGAGTCTTTTTTTAATTTATATAAATTATTTAATACCTAAAAAGAATTTCCTTATACAAAATTTACCCTCTACATTAAAAAAATCTTTTATTTTGTTAAATAATCTTCTTGCAAATTTATCTGAAGTATTGTTGGTGATTTTTATTTTTATTTCTTATTTTGTTATATTAATTTTATTAATAGGTTCTTTATACAGAATTTTTAGGATTACCAACAAAAAGACCAGAATAATTGATTACAAATGATTTCAAATTGGTTGCATTAATCCACCACTTCCTGAATCAGAGTCATCATCATCATTTTCTGTTTCTTCTCCAAATAAAGCGAATACACCAACTAATACTGAAGACAATATAATTGACAAGGGTATAATTGAATTTTGTATTCCAACATCTATATATTCACCCATAAGTTAATTAAATTTTTACAAACCTAACCGAAATTGGACTCTTTCGCGAATTTTAAATAATTTTTTAATAATTTAATTTTTTTTGATATTGAGATCTTTGTCAAAATTTTTTATTTCTTGAACAAAAGACTCAAACCAGAACATTAATTGATCAATTTGATTCTGAATTTCAGTAACTCCTATACCCCTTATAGTTATTATCGAAAACTGTTCCCTTTCATCAAAATTAAATTTATTTTGAACACTAGTTGACAATGAGTTTTTTAGAATTTTAAAAGTAGAGTTTTTTAATTTAGTCTCTATTAAGATGTTTGGCTTTTTAAGTTTGATCTTATTAAAACCACATTTTTTAGCGAGTAATTTTAGTTTCATTAACATAATCAATGACTCAACAGGTTTGGGTAAGGAACCATATCTATTTACCCAGTCTGTAGCTAATTCAGTTAATTCATTATTATTTGAGCATTCAGTAGCAGATTTATAAGCCTCAAGTTTTTCTTCCCTGTTTACTATCCATGTTGCAGGTATAAATGCATTTATTGGAAGATCAATTTGTGTATCGGTAACTTCTGGTATTTCTTGCCCACTTATTTCTGAAATAGCCTCATGGAGCATTTCTATGTATAAATCATATCCAATAGCATTAACCTTTCCACTTTGTTCTTCTCCTAGTAAGCTTCCAACTCCTCTTATTTCCATATCTTTCATTGCGAGTTGGTATCCACTTCCTAGTTCCGAGAAATCTTTTATCGCTTTCAATCTTTGTTTTGCAGCATCATTGATTTTATTAATATTTGGATAGAATAACCATGCATGTGCTTGTATTCCGCTTCTACCCACTCTTCCTCTAAGTTGGTAAAGCTGAGAAAGTCCAAATTTGTGAGAATCTTCAATAATTATCGTATTAACATTAGGAATGTCTAATCCACTCTCAATTATTGTTGTACATACCATAAGATCAACTTCTCCATTGTTAAAAGCGATCATTGCATTTTCAAGATCTGTCTCGTTCATTTGTCCATGAGCAACAATAATTTTTAAGATTGGAAACATATTTTTTAATTTATTTACAGCTTGATCAATATCAGAAATTCTTGGAAGAACATAAAATATTTGACCACCCCTATCAAGTTCTTGGTTAATCGCAGTTCTTATTACATCCATATCTATTTCAGATAAATATGTTTTAATTGATCTTCTTGATGGAGGAGGAGTATTTAGTAAACTCATTTGTCTCAGTCCAGATAAGCTCATATAAAGAGTTCTTGGGATTGGAGTTGCCGATAGAGTTAAAACGTCTAAGTTGGTTTTTATTTTTTTAATTTTCTCCTTATGCCTTACTCCAAATCTTTGTTCTTCATCAATAACAAGTAGTCCTAAATTATCTATTTCAATTTCTTTTCCTAATATTTGGTGCGTTGCTACTACTAAATCAATTTTTTGATTTTTTAATCCTTCATAGATTTCCTTTCTCTCATTAACAGTTTTGAATCTATTAAGTAATGAAACTTTTATTGGGTAAGGTGAAAATCTATTATGTATTGTTCTCCAATGTTGCTGAGCTAGGATTGTTGTAGGTGCTAGTAAAATTACCTGCTTGCCTGATGTAATAGCCTTAAAAATAGCCCTTACAGCCACCTCTGTTTTGCCAAATCCTACATCTCCACAAACTAACCTATCCATTGGCTTATCACTTTCCATATCAGATTTTATTTCTTTTACAGCAGTAATTTGATCTGGTGTTGGTTGATAGGGGAATGATTCCTCCAATTCATCTTGCCAAGGACCATCTGCTGGATATATATGACCCTTAAGTTTCTCTCTTTTTGCATAAAGTTTTAAAATATCGAAAGCAACTTTTTTGATTTGTTTCTTATTTTTATCTTTTATCCTTTCCCATTCCGTCCCTCCTAATTTGTTAATTTTTGGCTTTATTTTTCCGCTTGCTCTATATCTGTTGATACTCCCAAGTTGATCAGCGGCAACACTTATTTTCCCATCTTGATACTGAATGACTAAATAATCTCTTGAATCTCCAGTTATATTTATTTTTTCTATTTTTAAAAATTTTCCTATTCCATGATTTTTATGAACTATGTAATCACCTGGACTAATCTTATTAACATTTATATTTGAATTAATACTTCTTTTTTTTCTTCTTATGAATACATTATTAAAGAGTGATTGTTGTGAAAATAATTCTTTATCTGTTATGAGAACAATTTTCCATATCGGTAGATAAAAACCCTCTATTTCATAATTATTCTTATTTTTTACAATTAATGGAGTCGAATTATTAATTGACTTCGATGCTTCATCAATATCATAAGGATTATTTAAAAAGTTTGTATTACATTCATGTTCAAAAAGTAAAGTTCTAGTTCGTAATGGCTGGGCTGATAATATCCAAACTTTTTCTTTGTTATTTATATTTTTGTTTATATCAATAGATAATTTCCCTATATTCTTAGAGTATGAATTAATTCTTTTATCGTTTAATAAAAACCTATTATTAATATTATTTTTAGTTTCAAATTCATGAAATTTTATTAAATTAAAATTTTTCAGTGAATTTAATATTTTGTCAAACTTTAAATGCAAATTTGGTTTAGCCTTCCGATTAATACCGTTATTTTTAAGGTTTTCATTTAATTCAAAGGCACAATTATCAAAATTACTTTCTGAATCTAGATACCAATTATTTGCGAATTTTTCACAATCTTCTGATTCATCAATTACGAGAATTGTTTCCTTATTTATAAAATCTATTATATTTGAGGGCTCTTTTTCTATTATTCCCAAATAACGATCAAGATTATTTTTATTTGTATCTTCTGAATTAAAAATTCTGTTCTTAGATAAATTATTTAACTTATCTTTTATTAGTAAATCTAATCCAGCCTGTATTATTTCAATATTGTTGATACTCTCAAGGGTTTTTTGTGTATTTGGATCATATTCTCTTATTTTCTCAATAACATTATCAAAAAATTCTAATCTTATAGGTAACTCATTATTTACAGGATAAATATCTACTATTTCTCCTCTCCTACTCCAGAACCCTTCTGTAGAGGTGACATCTTCCTTTTTATAGCCTAGTAAAGTAAGTTTATTTGCTAATTCTTGAATTTCAATTCGAATTCCTTTTTGCAAATCTAACTTGTTTTCAATTAATAAATTTTTATTTATTAGATGTGGTTGAAGTGATCTCTCTGTTGATATGACAATATTAAGTTCTTTTCTCTCTTTTTTTATTAATTTGGCTAAAACAGTGAGCTGAGTAAATTCAATCTCCTTAGATTTATTAATTGATGAGTATGGAAGATGCTCTGTGGGTGGATAATATAAAACTTCTTTATCATTTATGCTTTCAAAATAACCAATCCATTTATAGGCAATTTCTATATTTGGACAAATTAATAATATATTTTTATTTTCTTTTTTTGATATGCTATCTAAGATTATTGATTTTGCATATCTACTTGAACCAATAATATTTAATTCTCTATTTTTTGAAACTCTTTTAATTAATTCATAAGTAATTTGTGAGTTTGAAATATAATTAATTAAAGTATTTAAACTCATTTATAATTATCAATCTTGATTACGAATAACCGACATATTATATTAGATTTTATAATGTTTGTGAATAATATTTGATGGATTCAGCCGCAATAAATTCTTTTATACCCACACTAGATCAGGTGGATAGTTGGTATGAAATCTTTACACTTTTGCCAATATTAATTGCGCTAGAATTATTATTATCGGCTGATAATGCTGTCGCACTAGCTTCTCTTACTAAATCACTCAACAGTTCGGAATTAAGGTCAAGAGCCTTAAATATTGGTATAACAATATCTTTATTATTTAGAATTATTCTCATCATATTATCTAATGTTCTTCTCAAGTTTATTCTTATTAGGATTTTTGCTGGTTTTTATTTAATATACTTATTCTTATCTAATGTTTTTTTTAAATCAGATATAGAAAATCATGAAAATGGCAATGATAATTTTAAAAATAATTTTAGATTCTTAAGGGTTGTAGCACTTCTTTCAATTACTGATTTTGCATTTTCTATAGATAGTATTACTACTGCAGTGGCTATCAGCGATCAATATATATTAATTATATTTGGAGCAGTAATTGGGGTATTAGCATTAAGATTTACTTCGGGAATTTTTCTAAAACTTCTGGATATATTTTCTAGATTAGAAACAGCCGGTTATGTAGCAATTTTAATTGTTGGGATTAAGCTTTTGCTAAATACGTTAATAAAGGAGTCTATACTTCCAGACTATTATTTTTATATTTTGATTCTCTTTGCTTTTATTTGGGGATTTTCTAAAAAAGAACCTAAAACTTAATCTGAGAGATATTCACCTACTGTTGGCTTCAACTGTTGTATCAATTGATTTTTGCTAGATATGTTTTTGCCTTCAAGTTTTGCTTCTAATAAAACAATCGGATTAGTTTTAGTTGAAATTATTATTCCTTCATTTTCTATGACAGCGAGAATAATACCTGGTTTTGAATAATTGCTCGTGAAAAGGTATTTTTCTTTTTTAATATCATCATTACTTAAAACTTTGATTTTAATTATTTTTAGGTTCTTACCTCTAAAAGTTGTATATGCTCGTGGGTATAATGCTTTTATTTTTTGAGAAATTTTATATGCCTCATTAATCCAAACCACTTTATAGTCTGATTTTTCAATCATTCTTGCGTAAGTAATTTCTCTTCCAAGGGTATTTTGTTTTGTTAATTTATAATTAGTATTTTTATTAATATTTTCTTCTAGTAAAGATGCAGCATTTAAAAATAATTTTGCCGATAAAATACTAAGTTTTTCCTTTAGTGTATTTAAATTATCGTCATTATCGATTTTAATTTTTTCTTCCAATAATAAGTCCCCAGTATCTAGTCCCTCGTTCATTTTCATAATTCCTACACCAGTAAATTCATCGCCTTCTATTAGGGACCATTGGATTGGAGCAGCACCACGCCATCTCGGAAGTAATGAAGCATGTGCGTTCCAACAACCAAATTTTGGGATTTCCAATATCTCTTTGGGTAAAATTTTCCCGTAAGCTATAACAATAAATAAATCACAAGATAGTGATTTAAGTTCATTTATAAATTGTATATTGTCCCTGATTTTTGCTGGAGTATAAATTTTTAAAGATTCTTGCTCGGCAAAGCTTTTAACAGGAGAGGATATTAATTTATTTCCTCTAGATCTTTTCTTATCCGGCTGGCTAACCACTGCAATTACCTCGTGATTAGATTTAATAAAAATATCAAGGCTCGCAATTGAATATTCAGGTGTTCCCCAGAATATAATTCTCACGCGTCACCAGTTATTGATAATTGATCTACCCATATATGTGGAGAAATACCACTTGTTGTTACCTCTTGGCTTGATTCGATATTTACTATATTTTTCAAAAGATATTTGATATCCCCTGCTACAGTAGCAGATTCTATTGAGATTTTTTTACCGTTCTTATAGAGCCATCCATCAAATGGAAGAGAAAATGAACCTTGACTTGCTCTGACACCTGCATGGATTGCATTTAATTCTTCAATATAGACAAATTCTCCCTCATAAGTAGAGTGGTCTAATGATATTTTTAGATCAGAGTTTTTTTCTGATTTCTCAACTACTATCCAATCAGGAGAAACTGAGACTTTTGATCCTAGTCCAGCGTGGCCTGTAGGGATTGTTTTAAATATTCTTGCAGTTGATTCAGAATGTATAAAATTTTCAATTCTCCCTTTATTAATTAAACATAGTCTTTTGGTAGGAGTTCCCTCTCCATCAAATGGTGATGAAGAAATATTCTTTTCATGAAGACCATCATCATAAATATTAAGAGCTTCTGTAGATAGCTTCTCTCCAATAGAATTTTTATTAGATAAGCTAACTCCATCTAAAATGCTTCTAGCATTAAACATTGAACTAAAGGCATTAATGATCGTTAAAAAGGACTCTGGGGAAAAACATATTAAATATTTATCAGTTTTAATAGATGAATAATTTAAATGAGAAATTGTTTTATTGGAGGCGTCTCTAATACACGACTCTATATCTATATCTTCAACTCCATATCCCAGTTTTACAGAACCTGAGCTACGAGGCTTCTTATTTTTCTCTTCTGCTCTTGCATATAAATAAAGTGCAGCTTGACTTTTGGTATAACTCCGAAAGGCACCATCGCTATTTGCATAAACTCTCTCAAAAAAACTTTCAGATAGACCATTATATGGAACAGATTTTATAGATTCATGGCTTTCTAATAACTTTACTTCCGCTTTTCTTAAAATCGTAAGTAACTTTTTAATTCCAACAGGATTTCTTTTTTTTGCATCCTTAACTTCAATAGGATCCTTGGCTAGTGGTGAGAATTCTGTTCTTTCATTCTTGTTGCCAAAATCAGATGCTATATTTGCTTGATTTAGAGCCTTTTTAATCCCAGATTCACTGATATCACTAGTTGTTGTAATACCAACTAAATTAGACTCGTTCCAGACTCTTAAAGTTAAAATTTGCTTTTGTGATGCCTTAAGTTGTTTAGCCTCTCCTTTATCTACTTGCACAGAATAATCATTAGAAAAGCTTGCTCCATAATCCCATTTTTTAAGATTTAGGAAATTTGCTGCTTTGGAAATTTGAGTTGTAATTTCTCTTGAATTCATGTCCTATCTTCCGCCAACAGTGATTGAATCAACCTTAATATGAGGTTGGCCAACAGTTACGTTGACACTTCCACTAATGGATCCACAGAATCCAGGAGCCAATTCGAGATCATTTCCGCACATTGATATTTTTGGCATAACTTCTTTAGCCTCACCGATCAATGTTGCTCCCTTTACTGGACTAGTTAATTTTCCATTTTTAATAAGATATCCTTCTTCTACCGCAAAATTAAATTGTCCTGTAGCACCTACACTGCCACCACCCATAGATTTGCAGTAAAGACCTTCACTAATACTATTGATTAAATCCTCTTTCGAGTGCTCACCTTTAGCTATATATGTATTTCTCATTCTAGAAGCTGCAGCAAAAGAATAATTTTGTCTTCTTCCACTTCCTGTTCTTTTATGGCCAGTTCTTAATTCACCTGCCCTGTCGGATATGAATTTTTTTAAAATTCCATCTTTTATAAGAACTGATTTTTCGGGTTCCATACCTTCATCATCTACTGATAATGAACCAAAGGATCCTTCTGATATCCCTTCATCAATTGCTGTTACAGATTCATGTGCAATTTTTTCATTCAATTTATTATCAAATGGTGTTGTTCCTCTCTCTATTTGAGTGGTTTCAAGTAAATGACCGCAGGCTTCATGAAATATAACGCCACCAAATTTATTAGCTAATACAACAGGCATTTGTCCTGCATCAACATAATCTGCATATAACATGTTCATTGAACTTTCAAACACATCATTAGCTGCTTTTTCGTAATCCCATAATCTGAATTCATTAGGCATTCCTGACGATCCAAATCTTCTACTTCCACTAGATCTATATTGGGCATCACTTGCAATTACGTTGAGTCCAACTGTTTGATGCAATCTAATATCTGAGACATAAGTTCCGTCACTGGAGGCTATAATTACTTCTTGCAGATTTCTTGAGTAACTTCCTTTTCTAGTTATTATTTTATTATTTTTTTTTAAAGACTTCGTGCTGACTAGTAGTTTTTCACTTATCTCATGAATGGATGGGACTTCATTAATCCATTTTTTCTTGGATAAACTATAGTCCCTATGTTTATTTAAACCGTTAAATACTTCTCTTGTGTTGTCTGTTATGTCTAACATCTCAATAGCCTGAGATACTGATCTCATCAAGCCATGCTTTGTTAAATCATTTGTACTTACAAATCCATCCTTTTTCCCCTTGAAGATTCTGATGCCAGCACCCCTCCCAAATGATGGACTTACACTTGTAATAAAATCTTCCTCAGCTAAGACGCTTGAATTGTCGGTATTCTCTATAAATATTTCTACAAAATCAGCACCAAGTCCAATGCCGTAGAAAATAATTTCTTCTAATAAATCTTTATTGCAACTACCAAAAACGATTTCATTTGATTGAATTTGTGATGAAAGCATATGAGTCTATAAATCTTCTCTGTATTAAAGATTATCTAATCGCGGGTTGGAAATCTTTGCTATCAAGAGGTTTCAATAAGTATAGTCTTAATAACTGGTAACCGTTTGATAAATATTTAGGTAATTTTTTAAAAATTTTTGATACTTTATTTCCATCACTGTTTGCAATATCGGAAAGAACCTTATTATTTTCTACTATTTTATCTAATCTTCCATAAAAAGATTTATCATAAACGTCCATTACAACAGGGAAAACTCTAGCTGCAGTTTCATTAGTTTTATTAATAACAAATTGGTCGTAATCTCTGGCATCTAAACCTAAAGAACTGTAGAAATCTTTTTTAATTCCCAAATCCCTTGCATACATAGTTGCAAATACAGCTAATAGAAAGAACCTAGACCATAACTTGGATGTTAATGGAAGATTATTCAAAAAATATCTAAACCTATGAAAGTAGTCAAATAATGGGTGTGTAAAAGTAGAGCCGCCAATGGTAATTTTTTTGCTTAAAGATTTAACAGTACGTGGCTGTGCTTTCATTAATGCGTCAAAGAAATCCCCATGTCTATTTTCATCTTGACACCAATTTTCAAAGTAATTAAATAGCGGAAAAATTTTGCTATCAGGGTTCTTTTCGAGATGCCTATAGATTGCTATGTATCTCCAATAACCTATTTTTTCTGATAAATAAGTAGCGTAAAAAATACTTCTTGGAGGGAAATAAGTGTAATCTTTATTGGCTGTTAAGAAACCTAAATCTAACTGAAGTCCAAAGTCACTCATTGATTTATTTAAAAAACCTGCATGTCTTGCTTCATCTCTAGCCATATGAGCAAAACATTCAGCAAGTAAAGGGTTTTTGACTTTAATTCTCTTACTAAGTTCCTTATAAAGTAAAAAACCTGAAAATTCTGAAGTACAACTTCCCTCTAGAAAATCAACAAAAAGCTCTCTTGTCTCAGGATCTAATTTTTCTGCAGCGCCTTCAAATTCACTATTTCTTACAAAATGATGTCTATTGTAGTCTTTCCTAAATTCCTCACATATAGCTTCCAGTTCCTCCTCGTTTATTGATAAATCCATATTTTCCATGGCCTCAAAGTCTGTTGTATAGAATCTTGGGGACAAAATTGTTTCTTTTGCTGGTATCTTTCCATTATTAATGTCTTTTTTATTTTTTGAATCAACAGTTGATTGAGCCATTTTTTATTCGTCTTATTAATACTATTATTTACTATGATTTGTATTTTCGAGGGAAAAGTTAACTTGGTGTTATTGTTTTTTTAATTAACTCCTATTAACTTTTGCCCATTCAATCTTTGAAGTACTCTTGAAATAATTAATTTTAGGGTAATTCTTTTTTCGTCAATAAGAAAAGATTCAATAATACTTGGTTTTTGATTAGGTTTTGATAAAGAAATACTTTTTAATGAACTAATGTCATCCTTCTCAAAGGATAGCCAAAAGTTACATGTATCTTTAATTTCACAATTTATTACCCAACATTTATCTCCAGCAATAGGTCTATTTGTGTTAGTGAGGTTAATATTGTTTATTTCTAATCCTCTTTGATTAATTTCTTCAGTAAGTGAAGGAATTAGGTGTATGTTAATAAATTCTTGGAAAGGCTTTTTCTCTACTGGAAGTTCTTTTTTAGGTTTTGTTATAGGTTTTTCGGGAGTATTAATTTCATTTTTTATAACAACTTTATTAGCAGAATTACCATTATTTATATCCATATTTATAACTTTTTCTGGTTTAGATCCTTTTATTTCCTCAGAGTTTGGTTTAGTAGTGTTGTCAGATATTTCTTCATTTACTTTGTTATTTTTGTCTAAATTTTCTTCCATAAAAAAAACTATTTATTCCATTATAAATTAAAAAAAACATTTTTTAATTAATTTATTTTTCTACCAATCATTATCATCATTATCCCAGTCATCTTTGATATCTTGATTTGAATAACTTTGATCTTTTTTTAAATTATTTTCATTCATATTTTTGACTACTCTATAATTAACAGAAATTGTTGGTTGAGTTTCTCTAATATCCCTTTGTGGCGGCATCTCAACATTTGGTTCCATTTCTCCCTCATTATTATTAGATACAAAATCATCTTCCACATTTTCGAAAGTTTTTTTTCTGAAACTATTACTAGTAATTGTTGAATTCAATAAAGTGCTTACAAATAAACCAGAAAAAAACGAAATACTGATTAACTTACCTATACTTACTTCTTGGAGGGTCCATTTAAAGTATCTAAATGAAGTCTTTTGATTATTATTTGTATATAATAAAATCTGAAAAATAATTATTAAAAAAAGAGTTAAAAGTAAATATTTTTTCTTAAACATAATTATAAAAAGTTATCTTAAATTTTTTTGGTTAGTATTTCCATAATATATTTTGTGAAAATTTATTTATGTTAATTCTAAATCAATTTGATATTTAAGAATATCGACTTTTATTATTTTTACTTCTATTGGATCTCCAACTTTATATGATTTTTTAGATTTTCTTCCAATCAATAGATTTTGCCTAGATCTGTATTCATACCAATCATTATTAAGAGTGCTTACGTGTACTAAACCCTCTACATTTAGTTCTGATATTTCAACAAAGAACCCATATGTTTGCACTGATAAAATAAAACCACTATAAATATTACCTAGTAATTTTTCTGCTTTTCTTACTTTTTTTATATTTATCATATTAGATTTATATTGGTTAACTTTGTACTTGAATTCATTAAGTTTATCTATTACAAACTTGTTAAATAATATTTCTAGATTTTTTGAAATTGATGAATTAAATATATCCCAATTTACTAATTCTAATGAATTACTATCAGATATATTAATTTCATTTGTATTATTTTTCTTTGATTTCTTACCATTTATTATCATATTAAAAATACAGTACTGATTTATAATATTTGTGAAGTCAAATCCAGGAATTGTCCATGGAGAAATAAATAATTTTTCTGATTCATCATTATCAGGATCTTTAGATGTCAAACTTATTTCATTGTCCTTAAATTCATTAATTAATAGTTTATGTAAGATTCTTTTTTTATTATCGTCGTCACATAATTTAATTACTTGACTAAATGTCAAATTGCCATCTTCATTAAGCTCTACATCATTTTCAATAAATTCTGAATATTTGATAATTTCATTAGCATTAACGTAATCTATTCCATTTGAGATGTATCCTGCACTTTTTAAGCCATATTGATTTGAATGTTTGAACCATATTAAATTAGCTTCATATAGTATTGGTGAAAGGTAAGTTTGGCAATCTTCTTTATTTAGTGATTCAAAATATCCTCTTGAATACTCAGCTGGATTGTGAATAAAAAATTCTTCTAGTGCATCAATCTTATTCAGTGGTGCAGGAATTTCCACCTTACCTTTCAAAAGATGGTTTTCTCTGAATGAACATGAAATTTCTAGTATTTTATCTAAATCGTTGACATATTCCTTTATAGGTTTTAATACTCGAGAGGTTATTCTTGATTTGCTTTTTCTAGATAGAAGCGCGTCAGTATGATCACTTCCAACAATAAGAGTGCATTTTACTAAAGTAAGATGAAATGACCAATCAATTATTTCATTATCACTATTTAAATTGACACAGAGGCTTATTGCTTCGTTCTTTTCGCCAAATTTAAATTCAGATTCATTTCTTATGGCTTCACCAAGGTAGTTTTGCCAATCATTTAATAAGGGAAATGATTCAAAGCCTTTGAATAATATTTCTAGAGATTTTTTACTATTTAGATCTATTCTTTCTGCAAGATTATTTGTATGTATCCATAATTTAGTATTTTTATTTTTTCCCTGCTCTATTTGAATCATTGGGAGTATTGGAGAATTATTAGAATTCCAACTTTTGAATAAATAAGAGTTTTTATCTGTAAGGTCTATCCTCTCCCTTTGTTCTATTTTTTTTGATTCAATATTATTTAAATCGTATGATTTAACGATATTGCTTTTAGATAAAACAAAGTCTGTATCGTAGTCTTCATTATTGTTTAGTTTTAGTTCTTGTATCACATGACCTAGTCCTTCTTCTTGACCTATGGGGAATCTATCAATCTCAACTTTTACTATATTCTTATTGTCAGGATTGAAAGTGTATTTTTTATTCCCTTTTGGAAGTTTAATTTTAGAAAGGATCCTATCGTCTATTGGGATTGCATATACATCATTGTTTATTATTTCTACTTTAGAAAGAAGTATTTGATTTGATCTTTCAAGAATACAATCAACTATTCCTTCAGGTGATCTTCTTCTATATCCCTCTTTTATTATCCTTACTAAAACTTTATCTCCATTCCATGCATAGTTAAGTAGATTTTCTTTAATGTAGATATCTTCTTTGTCTTTTCCTCTTACAGCAAAGCAATAGCCTTTGCTACTACACCTTATTTTTGCGACAAGATGATCATTATCCTTTATGCAGGTATATTCATCATTTTCATTTTTATTAATTATTTCAAGTTTTTCTAGCGCTGTTAAAGCAATATCTAATTTATCCTTATCAGATTTCTTTGTTATTTTTAATAATCTGCATAATTTTTTATATTCTAACCCTTCTGACTGATTAAGATTATCAATTATTGAAGATGATGTGAACATGATCTAAATGAAATTATAAATTAATTTATGGTTATACCCTTCATTATGACACCTTATTATCAAAGCTTAAAACTAATTATTTTCTTTCTCTTCTTTTTCTTCTTTTTCGATGTTGAAAGAGTTGATAAAAAGCTTTAAACCAATGATGAAAAATGTTATGGACGCTATTGACTTAAGAACTACTTCGGGTAAAACACTTGAAATAGAACCACCTGTTAAAGCTCCTAGTAAACTTGCAAAAACAAGTGCTGAAGAAGATCCTAGAAAAACTGCTAATGGTTTATTTGAAGTACCACTTATAGTTAAAGTAGCTAATTGAGTTTTGTCACCCAATTCAGCTATGAAAACGGTAAGAAATGTTGATAGTAATAAACTTAAAACCATTTATAAATAATTTTTGAATGTTTCATAAGCTAAAAATATACTTATAAATATCATTAAAGTACCAGTAGATAAAGCAAATTTGCGAGGAGATATTTTTTTTGATACCCATTTACCAATAAGAACTCCAACTATGCTAGAGCTTATTAATGCTATAGAACTTCCAAGAAAAACAATTATTGGCCTGCCCGATTCGGCAGAAAGCATTAATGTGGCTATCTGAGTTTTATCGCCAAGTTCAGCAATAAAAATTGTTGTAAAAGTAGTTATAAATATTGAAAAAAAACTTTTTTCTAGATTTTTTTCTTTTTTTTCTAATTTACTATTCATTTTCCTGAAACAGCAATTCTAAAAGTTTTCATCTCTTTACTTTGGTATCCATAATTTGATGAAATATGTTGTTTACAGCAATCTATTAAAAATTTATCACCAGATTTCAAATATCCTTTAAATGAAGTTGAAAATTCACTTACACGGCAAAAATGTGGTCTGGTGTCATAAATTAAGCATTTTTTATTTTCTCTGTCCAGGTTTTTACACCAACCGTCTTTAGCTGTCATCGAATTTATCAAAGCTATATCTTCTTTATTAAGTTTGTTAGCCAAATCGCTTCTTTCGTTCAAGTCGAATTTACAACAAGCTCCACAATTTTCTATACATGTCCATGATTTCATAATTTAATTCAATCTTGTAACGTATCAGTACAGTTTCGTAATTTATTTGTAAAAATAGTATCACAAAACATATTAATTAATCATGGCAACACTTATTCCTTTAGCTGTAGTTGCGTTGGCAGGACCAGCAATAATTGCTCTTGTATTTTACCGTAAATAAAAGAAATTCTTTTTGGTGGCTTATCTGGAGGGTGTTTATTGGGATTTAGATGGTACCATCGCAAATACTGAATTAGAGGCCCATTTACCTGCTTTTAATAATGCATTTAATGACCTTGGTATTGATTGGAATTGGGATGCTAATACATATATAAAACTTCTGAAGATAAATGGGGGTAAAAATAGGATTGCTTATTACGCTAAATCTAATAATGATAATTTCTCAGAAGATTTAATACTCAAAATTCATGAAACAAAGCAGTTTCATTATTTAGAAATTATAAAAACAAATTGCGTTAGTTTGAAAACTGGTGTTTTTAGATTAATAAATGAATTACATAGAAAAAAAGTAAGACAATTTATTGTTACTTCAAGTTCAAGAATTCAAGTCAATCTACTTGTTGATTATCTTTTTAATGGCTTCAAACCTTTTGAGTTTATTATTTCAAGCGAAGACGTTGAATTAAAGAAACCAAATCCATTACCATATTTAAAGGCAATTCAATTAAGTGGCATAAACAAAAAAAACTCAATTGTTTTTGAAGATTCTAATCCAGGATTGAAATCTTCCTTAGCAGCTAACTTGCCAACAATTTTTGTTCCTTCAAATATCCCAATTGTTCTTGAGGAAAATATTAAATTAGATTGTATTTTAGACAGTCTTGGTGATCAGAATAATGTGGCAAATGTAATTAAAGGACCTAAACTAAAAAAATCATATATTGACTATAACTTTCTAAGTGATTATTTAGTGTCTTTTAGTAATGCAAAAAACTAATTTTTCAAGAATTACCTACCAGCTAAATAATTTATTTTTTGGTTTTCTAAGTGATACTTGGAGAACAAAATCTATTAGTCTAATTTCTGTTTTGACAGGTTATTTTTTGTTCGCAAATTTTATTACAAAATTTATATCTGAAGGTAAAAATGAATTGATAATGGTCCCAATAATTATTTTTTTTATTGAAATCATTATAAGAATTAAACCTGCCGCAAGTTCAAAATTTTTTTATCTATGGACCGTAATTGATAAATTAAGAATTGGTGCGATTTATGCCGTTATACTTGAAGCATTTAAATTAGGATCTTAAAAGCTACTCTTCTTCTTCTTCATCAATAGGGTAAACAAATCCTTGAGCTTTGCCAGTTAAAACTGATTTACCTAAAGATATAGCTTTTTGAGCTGCTATTGCTGCTTTTCCTTTCCAAACAGCATGCCTTTGGTTCCTTTTGCTTTTTGATTTTTTCTTCTTTGGTACAGCCATTCTGTTTCTTTATTTCCATATAATAATATAACCCTTAACTGGTTATCTCCAAAACTTTTGAGTATATTTTGTTTATATACGTCAATTTTTTAAATAAGCATATATGCTTTATTAATCACTTATAAAGATTAGTGTTTAGATCAAAATTCTCATATTCAGATTCTAAATCGAGTTATTCGGATCTTCTAGAAGATATAGAGACGGGAAAAATAGAATCAATATTTTTCTATCCAAGGCAGAGAGAAATTGATGTTCTGTATAAAAATGGCGAAAAATTTAAAATACCTATCCTTTATAACGATCAATTAATCCTTGAAAAGGCTACTGAAAATAAGGTAGATCTAACTATTAACAATAGTAGAAAAGAAGCCTCAGCTGCTAATTCATTTGCTTCAATAAGTCTTTTCCTGATTTTTATATTAGCTATAGTCTTAATCTTGAGGAGTACATCAAAATTGGCTTCCAGAGCTTTTGGTTTTACCAAAAATCAAGCTAAATTTGTAACTATTGATGATGTAGAAACGAGATTCGATGATGTAGCTGGCGTCCCTGAAGCCGCTGAGGAATTAAAAGAGGTAATAACATTTTTGAAAGAACCAAAGAAATTAGAAAATCTTGGAGCAAAAGTCCCTAAGGGAGTTCTTCTAATAGGCCCACCAGGAACAGGTAAAACATTATTAGCTAAAGCAATCGCTGGTGAATCAGGAGTGCCTTTTCTCTCAATATCGGCATCAGAGTTTGTAGAACTTTTTGTTGGGGTTGGAGCAAGCCGAGTTCGTGATCTGTTCTCTAAGGCTAAGGAAAAATCTCCTTGTATCATTTTCATTGATGAAATTGATTCCATTGGTAGGCAAAGAGGGTCTGGGATCGGAGGTGGAAATGATGAAAGAGAACAAACCCTTAATCAGCTTCTAACTGAATTAGATGGTTTTGCTGATAATTCTGGGATTATTGTTTTAGCAGCAACAAATAGACCAGATATTTTGGATGCAGCATTATTAAGACCAGGTAGATTTGATAGGAAAATTGAAGTAATGCTTCCAGATTTAGATGGAAGAAAAAAAATTCTTTCAGTTCACTCACTTTCCAAACCACTTTCAAGCGAAGTTAACTTAGGATATTGGGCTTCTAGAACAGTTGGATTTTCGGGAGCAGATCTTGCAAACTTGATGAACGAGAGTGCCATTCACTGTGCAAGAGACGAATCTAAATTAATCAGTGATCTTCATATAGAAAATGCTCTTGATAAAATCACTATTGGCCTGAGAAGCTCATTAATAACTTCTCCTAATATGAAAAAAATTATTGCTTATAACGAAGTAGGTAGAGCAATTGTTTCTGCTGTGAGAAATGGAATTGATTCAGTTGATAAAATTACGATTTTACCTAGATCTGGATCTATAGGAGGTTATACAAAAATATGCCCTGACGAAGATGTAATTTCTAGTGGATTGATTTCTAAAAAATTATTATTTTCAAAAATTGAAATTGCTTTAGCTGGAAGAGCAGCAGAAACGATAGTTTTTGGTGAAGGTGAAATCACACAATGCTCAATAAATGATATCTCCTATGCGACAAATATCGTAAGGGAAATGGTTACAAAATATGGATTTTCAATTATTGGTCCAATTTCGATGGATTCTAATAATAATGAAATGTATTTAGGAGATGGGTTATTTAGAAGAAAGCCTCTCATAGCAGAAAATACCAGTTCTAGAATAGATAATGAAATCATAAATATTTCTAAAATTTCGTTAAATAATTCAATAAAAATATTGAAAAAAAATAGAGTCTTACTAGATAAATTAGTTGATATACTTTTAAATCAAGAAACTATAGATAAAAAAGTTTTTAAATTAACAACTTCTAAATTGTTGAAAGTTTGATTTAATTGCTTTAAATTAAAAAAAATATTTTCTTGATAATTAAAAACAATACAACGAATTTATTAGTTACACTTTCATTTTTACTTATTCTTCCATTTGTACAAAAACAATGGTTTAATTTGTATTCACTCAATATTAATGATATTTCCTTTTATTCAATCCTTTACTATTTGAGCGGTGCAATATGTCCATCTTTGGTGTATATAAACTCTTTAAAAAATTATACATACTATAGTTTTACTAAGAATAAAATCCATAGTGTAAAAATAATTAAAGGAAAAAGATTGTTATTCTTAGTAGCAATAAATTTAATATTTCTCTCTTTCTTAATAGCTGATTATTTATATATAAATTTTGATCTTATATTAAATTTATTTCTTGAAGGAATTAATGTACCAAAACCGGATATTCCACAGTTAAGTTTTTTAATATTTTTAATTTCTATCCTATTAATTTTTAAGAAATCTAGGTTTCTATTAAAAAAAATAATATTGGTAAATTTTATTTTGATTTCTCTCTATCTTTGGCATCTTCAAATTAATAATATTAGTGTTGACGATCAGTTTCATATTTATAGATATTTTGGTTTAAATGACTTAAATTTAATTAATGTTTTTATCCTAGTCGCCATAGAAATTTCTTTTTATACGTGGGCCTTCTTATCATATAAAACTAATTTGAGCGATTGGATTGTGCCCAAACCACAAAAAGGAGATGTTATCCCCTTTTTGAATATATTTGTTTTTTATTTTTTTATAATTATTTACTACTCAATACTTACTTAAATGTTTCTAATTCTTCTATAGCGCAGAAAAATATTCCTTACTACCTTTGGGGTCCTCTAACATTGTTTTCTCCCCGGGGGTCCAGTTTGCTGGACATACTTCATCGGGGTTTGCCGCAACGTATTGATAGCCTTGAAGAATCCTTAGCGTTTCATCAACATTTCTACCTACAGGAGCCTTGTTAACAGTCGTATGCATTACTACTCCTTCGGGATTGATAAGAAATAAACCTCTATCAGCCTCTCCATCATCATTGAGAACATTGTACGCCTGGCAAATTTCTCTTTTTAAGTCAGAAACTAACGGATAGTTAATATCACCTATACCACCTTCATTTCTTGGGGTTTGTATCCAAGCCAAATGACAGTGTTTGCTATCTACTGATACCCCAAGTATTTCCGTATTAAGTTCCGAGAAATCTTGGTATCTATCACTAAATGCAGTGATTTCAGTTGGACATACAAATGTAAAATCTAGTGGGTAAAAGAATAGAACAACCCATTTACCTCTTAGACCTGAAAGTGTAATCTCCTTAAACTCTTGATCATATACTGCTGTAGCACTAAAGTCTGGTGCTTCTTGGCCAACTCTTAAGCTCATGAAAAAATTTGTCCTTATTTAAATTATGTATGGTCTGAATGACCGTAATGAGTATTATAATTTTATTAATAATGAATTAGCAAGTTTTTTTTAAATTCAATGAAATGGAACTATTCCTTTACTAGGAAATTTACAATTTTTAATCACAATAAACTTTTAAAAAATCTCAAAAAGGAGTTAATTAAATATCCCATTAACAGGCTTGACAATAAAAATTCGAATTAAAAGAAATTTTATTTTATTTAAGATTCCTTAAAATTTGATTCTCTATAATTAGATATACTCTTTTTAATATTTTTAAATATGGCTAAATATATTGAAAGACTAAAGGAAAAAGTTAAAATAAAAAAAATTGATTCTAATCAGCCAATTGGAGCTTGGATTTTCGTAGTAATTTTGAATATAGTTGGATTTGCGGGTTATTTTTACTTAAAGGTAAATCATATACAACTAGGTAGTTAAAAACTTATCTTATTTCCTTTTTAATTGAACGACAAAAATTTTTTAGTCTTTCATTTCTCGTTAAGTCAGGTAAAGTCCAAATTGATTCTGTCTCAGGTAATGGATCTTTGCTCCATTCTTTAAATTCTTCCATTATCGAAGCATTATTTAATTTTGATGTATACTTTTTTCGTTTTTTTAAATATTTTCTTATAACTGTGAGATTTGCCTCAATATATTCCCTCATAATAAATACCTAGTCTTATATTAATTTATCATCTTGCAAGTATTACTTTAAAAAATTAATTAGACATTTTGAACTGCTTGAAAAAGTCCAAAAGAATAACCTCCTATTAGAATCCAGCCAAGTACGCTTGATATTATTGTAGATCTTCTATTATGTCTCCTTAAAGCTGATTCAATCATTTCATTAACTTCATCTCTGTTAAGGTATTCTTTATTGGAGTTTTTTTTCATTTTTTTCTTTTTACGATAAACGAATTTATAAGAAAGTGAGCTTTAGATATTTTCTTATAAGTAAAAGTTTTATTTTTGATCATTTTATAAATATTTTTTATATTTAACATAAAATACAATATGAAATTTTTAGGATTATAAAATAAAATATTTAAATTGAAGGATCATAGTTTTTTGTACAAACAATGAATATTAATGATAAATCTGTTTTAGAAATGCTTAATAAACTTATTATTATTAATAGGCTAAATAAAAGTCAAATTCTTCAAATGGTGAATTTAGTTTCAATATCAAATGATATCAATGATTTAAAGGATAACTTGAAATGGGAAAGTTCTAAATCATTTCATCAAAATATTTAAAATACATAAACTCATTGCTTGATAATTATGTATTCTTGAAATTTACATAAGAGATACCTAATAGTTAATTGAATTAATTAAGAGTTTTATAAATAATTTATATAAGCTATTCAAATAAATTTTTGATAGTAATTATTCTTATAAGAAACTTGCTCTTGATTACTATAATTAAGTGTTGTTTTCTTATCCTTGCTAAATGATTTAATTAATATTGTAGAAGTGATTATTATTATTAGTATTATTAGTAAATCTCCAACAGTAATCCCTCTCTCCTTTAAATTCATGATAAAACATATATTTTGTTTAAATATAGCTTTTATTATTTAATAAACTAATATTTTTTACAAACCTGCTAAAACACATATGAAGGAAATATAAAAAGAATATAAAAATATTGAGCTTATAACCTTTTTAGTCATATAAAAAAAATAGATGAATTCATAATATGGAAGTCAAAAAAAATATTAGTAGTTCAAAATCTCCTAATTTTTTCTCTAACGAGATGATTATCACAAGAAAATCACTTAACGAAAATCAACTCAAATTTACTTATCAAAAACAGTTAATCTCAGATCTAGATAATAAGCACAAGGAATGGTCAAAATCGATTAACAGTAAATTTTAAAAGCTTTCGTTTATTATATTTAAAAGTTTATTTCTTTTAATTGTATTTTTTTCTTCCCAATTAAGTGTTGCTTCATCATTAATGATAGGTTTTGCTTCATAAGCTAGATACCAAAGAATAAATCCGACAGGAAATAATAAAATATGCATGGCAAAATTAGTTGACTTAAATAAAATATAGTGCAACACTTATAATGTGCAAGTGTGACACTAATTTTTTTAATTATGCCCTCTCCGAGGAAAAGGATTGGTTTTTTGCCAAGTGAAGAAGTACATGAAATTATTGAAAAATTGTGCACAGCTAATGAAATTAGTCAGTCAAAAGTCACAGGTTTATTGGTAGAGGAAGCGTTGAGGTCTCGAGGTGTGTTAAAAGAATCATATGGTAAAAAACTCAATGAAAAAGATGATTTTATAAACTTTTCTTTTGATCATGAAACAATTTCTGAAAATAAAAAATCTCCACTTAATGTGGACGAATATGCAGTTAATAAAAAAATATTATCTGACGATATCAAAATGATGCATGAATTTATTGAGTTTAAGTATTTTAAGAAAGTTATGAAGCGAAATAACAACATTATTGATAAATAGTGTCACACTATTAATTTTTATATGAGAATTCTTTTCAATGGAATTTAGAAATTAAGCAGATAAATATTTCTGAATATTTCTAATCAACTTTTTAAAGAAGGATCCAAAATAAATTGAATCTTTAAAAATTCAGCGGACTAAATCCTCGTGGAGATATGAACCTTAGCCCGCTTTAAAAAAATAGCAATAAAAAAATATAAATACAATAAGTATTTAAATTTACTTTTGATTTAAAATTGGAAAATAAAAACTTTAAATATAAATGGCAGTAAGTGAATTTAATGAAGATACACAGGATCAAATATGTGATCTTCTTGAAAATCTTCAGCAAATAGATAAACTTAAAAATAAAGATATACGAATCTTGCTTGATAAGATAGTTAGAAAATATGGAGGAAAAGTAGTAAATAAATGAAACGCCTATTAATCCCACTATTAGTTTTGCTTACTTTACCAAGTGTTGTAAAGAGCTCCCATTTAAATAATCAGAGAGAACTTATAGTCACCTCAGAAAGCACTAGGGAATCAATCGAGTTGGCAAAATACCTAAAAGATAATGGTGTAGTTAAATATTCAGCATATTGGTGTCCCAATTGCCTTAATCAAAGTGAATTATTTGGTAAGCAAGCTTATAGAGAACTTAATGTAGTTGAATGTGCAAGAGATGGCATAAACAGTCAAACTCAATTATGCATTGATAAAAAAATTAAAGGGTTTCCCACATGGGAAATAGATGGAAAACTAATTTTAGGTGTACTTTCACTAAAAGAGTTATCAAAGTTGACTGGATTTAAGAATTAAGGAAAATTTAAGATGATTAATGGCTAGATATTCAAGGTTATTTCTTGAGTACCTTTCATACATCCTCCAGCTGGATAGTTAATTACTTTTTTTGATATTAATCCAATACTTAAAGCAACTATTCCAATACCAAATAAAGCTCTTGATCTTTTGCTTGAGATGAGATACTTCATTGGGTATTTATAAGTATTAGATAGTAGGTAAAATTAAATTATAACTATGTTTTTTTAATAACATAACAAGAAACCCTGAATCTATAATTTTTTAAATAAGTTTTAGATATTAGATATCTTGATAATCCTTAATCAATAAATGCTTATATATCTTTTTTTCAGAATTTTTAGTTTGTATTTGACAATCTTTTTAAAATTAAAATTAGCTTATATTTTTTTTGAAAAATAAAGAATTTAATGTGACTCAAGGAATGGCTTTGTTATTTTTGAAGCCATTAAATTTACCCGCCAACTACGTCCTAAATAAAATAATTTATATAACTAATCCTGTATACACTTTTGGATACTAATAGTCTTCCCTAACTGGTTTAGTTCTCCTCCTAACTTGAGCGATTAACTTTCTCCATTCATCTCTAGCTTTATCAACTTTAAGTTCTTCTATGTTTGTCATAAGAGATGTTTCTTTTCATAAAACCCAGAATTCTTAAAGAGTCAATAAACATATATTAAAAAATATATCTTTATTTTGATTCTTCTTTGAAAACCTTTACCTTTGAACGATTCGAATTTATAAGCCAAAAATTTCTGTTAATCTTAATTATTTTAAGTTTTCTCAATTGGAGCCATTGTTAATCCTTCGCTGAATAGTTGCTCATGATATAGCTCTGCCTGTTCAAAATTACCTCGCCAAACTTCCGCCGAACCTGTCTTGTCAACTTTGATGGTTAGATCCCATGCCTTTTTTTCACTCATGCCTGGGATTATCATAAGAAGACAATTTGCGACATGTTGAAAAGTATTAAAACTATCATCAAGAACTATTACCCTTGCTTCTGGATATTTTGCTTTAGATTTCTTTGGATCTAAGACTGTACTAAGTGAATTAAACATTATTTGTCTGTAATTGTTTATGTCAGTTAAGAATTTCTTCTAAGTTCTTCAATCTAAAAATATTTAAAATGTCTCGAGCGTGACTTGAACACGCGACCTGCGGGCTATGAATCCGCCGCTCTAACCAGCTGAGCTACCGAGACATGGGAATATTGTAAGCCATTGGTTGTACTTAATTACCATTTTGAAAATTTATTTGTTTGTAAGCCTCATATATGGCAATTCCACATGCGACAGAAAGGTTTAGACTCCTAACACCTTTTTGTTCATTGTTTCCAGTTTGTAAATTCGGCATAAATATTGATATTAAAAAGTCGCTTTTATCAATAATGCAATCTGGTAATCCTGAATCTTCTCTCCCAAAGAGCAAAATATCATCCTGCTTAAATTTAAAATCTTTCAAATAAATCCCATTTTTTTTACTGAAAGAAATAATTCTTTTTGATAATTTTGAAGTTAAAAATTTATCAAAATTTTGGTACTTATTAACAGTTACAAGGGGCCAGTAGTCTAACCCTGCTCTTTTTAAATATTTATCTTCTAGTTTAAAACCTAAGGGTTCTATAAGATTTAAAGATACGTTAAATGCAGCGCATGATCTGGCAATATTACCAGTATTCTGCGGAATTCTTGGTTCAAAAAGAGCGACTTCCAATTTTAAGTAGGTATTTCAATACTTATTTCATCTATTTTGATTGCTCTACCGTTTATTGCAAGCCAATTATCTTTTGATATTTTGGTTATTCTTTTTTGAAGCTCGCCGATTCTTTCAATATAAGTATTACCAATTTTATATTCTGAGACCAAACTCCAACCTACTTGTTCTCCAACAATAAAAGTTATACTTTTTCTTTTCATTAAGTTACTAATAAGTAAATTCATTTTTGTTAACCATTCATTTTGTTCCTTTTCAATACTTTCCATAACGAATCCTCCAATCGAATCTATCAATAATGGACCTTCGTCTTGCCTCAATGTATTTAAAAGATCTGTTGTTTCTATTAATTTCCAATCTTTTGGCCTTCTTTTTTGATGTAAATAAATTTTATCTCGCCAATCTCTATCATCCACATTTTTTTCAGATAAGGCTACGTATGATAATTTTTTTACCTCCTTTGCCAGATACTCTGCTAATTCACTTTTGCCACTCTTTGTACCACCTGTAATAAAAATTACATGAGGTGAATAATCACTAAAACTTAAATCCTCAGCATTCATAAATTCTCTATTATTTAGAGAAATACCACCATGTAGCTAAAGGAATAATTGTGGCAGCAATTAACAAACCAATAACAATATAAGTAGCAGTTGAACTCTCAGTATCTTTTGATCTCATAGTGTTAAAATTTGGATCCACTACAGGATTGTCAATAGAGGAAGGCTGACTTTTCTCGTAATTTATAATAGTTTTTTGTTGTGTGACAACAAATAGTTTATTTATATTGGTCATTCCTTCTGCATATGAAGTTGTAGGAAGAAGGAAGAATATTAGACCTGCAATGATTGTAGAAAATAGATATCTATTAATTTTTAATTTCATATTGGAAGGTTTTGGTCAATTATATATTAAAAACTATATGTTTGAGTATGATTAAAGTATCTAACTAATATAATGTTTGCATAGATTAATTAGAGTTAATATTTTATAAATGGGATTTAATGGAAAATCTTTGATATTAGTCGGTACAATTCTCTTTTTTTTTCAGTTAGCAAATTTCTTTTCAATAGAAATAATTACACCTGAACTCGAAAGGGCACAAGTGCTAGCTGCAATAGCATCACTGATTATCATCTTGATAGGTTTCTTATTTAAACAATTTGAACCTTTAGCTGGTATAAAAGCTAATCTTAAAGGAGAAAATAACTTCTACTACGACAAAAATATGTCGGATGAAGTTATTAACGAACTTGCATGGGGTTCTGAAGCTATACTTACTTCTACTGCCGCAGCATCAATATTAATACATAAAGAAGGAGAAAACATATTAAAAAGAGGAATAACTTCAAGTAATGAGTTTACTCCTGGAGAAACTTGTCTTAGATCAATAAAAGATATGAAATTAATATCCTTAGCGAACACGAAGTTTTATCCTGGGAGAGATGAATTTGTTAACTTTTGTCCAAATATCCCATCTATTTTGATTGTACCTATAAATAAGAAATCTTTTATATTGATTGGAGGTTGGAGTCCAAAATGTTTTACTAAGTCGGACGAAAAATGGATAAATAATTGGTCAAGAAAAATTAATAATATTTTTTCAAAAAATAATATTTAAAAATATATTTTTGAGCGAACTCTTTTATCTTTTGCCTTAAAAGTTACAAAGTCTTTATTTATATTATAGTAAGCATTTTCTGAGTTTATTTCATATCTTTTTTCATCATAATTATCCTTAATAATATATTTAACAGGATTAAAAAATTCAATAATATTATTTTTACCCAAAATTGCTTTATTCGAAGACAGTTTAATATTTTTATTTTCAAATCTAACATTACCAATTAATTTATACTTCGATTCATTAATATTCCAAATTAAATAATCTCCGTACAAATAATCATTATCTTCATTAATACTTCTTAATTCTACGTTTCCATTCAGTTCTACAATCTTATTATTATCTGACAATGTTGACGAATCAGAATTAATAATATATTTGATATTTTGACCTTCAAATATACTGATAGTAGTTTTTTTTAAATTGAATTCTAGTTTAACTTTATCGTAAGTAGAATTAGGACTAGTAATTGAGTATATTTTATTTCCTTTATTAGAGAAAATATTCATATTTAAACTATCTATTTTTTTTAAAAATGTTTTATTGTCTTCAATTACATTTGGAGAACATCCAAGAATAAAAATTGGAAAAAAAAATATTAATTTATATATGTTATTCATACTCAAGTTTATTTATTATTGGAGTTGGTTTAGGGAGGCTTGAATCACTAATTAATAATCCCCATTTTAATTGTTGTTCCCAAGAAATTTCATTTAAGTATATAGAACCAAGTTGTTCATTTATTTTTGATGATAATTCAGGCAGTAAAGGTAATAATAATAATCCTATTATCCTTGTACTTTCTAAAACGTTGTATATTATTTCCTTAACTAATGGCAAATTATGTTTTTCTTTAACTAACAACCATGGTTGATTATCATTTAGATATAAATTTGTATTAATTGCTAGGCTGAGGACTTCATTAGCTGCAAGATCTAATTTGTAAATATCAAAATTATTCATATATTTTTCTATTGCAATTTTTGAAAAATCTTTTAATTTATTGTCATCTGAGATCTTTTCAATATTTGGCACTTTATTATCAAACCATTTTCTGGACATAGATGAAGTTCTATTTAGTAAATTACCAATTGTATTAGCTAAGTCGTTATTGATAATGTCAACGAATCTTTTGCTTTGAAAATCCCCATCATTACCAAGTGATATATCTTTAATTAGATACCACCTAACAGGATCTTTTCCGTATTTGGAGAGCAATATGTTAGGGTCGAGTACATTTCCTAAACTTTTACCCATTTTTTGACCCTCTCTGGTTAGAAAACCATGTCCTAAAACTTTTTTTGGTAATTTCAATCCCGCTGAAATGAGCATTGCAGGCCAATAAACAGCATGAAATCTTAGTATATCCTTACCAATTAAATGTACATCAGCTGGCCAACCTCCATTAATTGATTTTTCTAATAGATAATCTTTTTCTTTAGAACTAATAGCACTTACATACCCAAGTAAAGCATCAAACCAAACGTAAAAGGTGTGATTTTCGTGGCCTGGGACAGGAATACCCCATGAGACGTTTGTTCTAGAAATTGAAAAATCTTTTAAACCTCTAGAAACAAAATTAATAATTTCATTCCTCCTTTCAATTGGCTCAATGAATGAAGGTTCGTTTATTATTTTTTCGACTTGCTTTTGGTATTTAGAAAGCCTAAAAAATAGATTCTCCTCATTTTTCCATTCTAGTTTTTTTTGATGTATTGGACATTTATATGTTGCTGAGTTTTCTGGATTATCTTTAAATTCTTCACAACCAACGCAATACCAACCTTTTTGAACTCCCATGTAAATATCATCTGATTCTTTCACTCTTTCATAGAATTCATTAACAACTAACTCGTGATTTCTGGAGCTTGTCCTTATAAATTTATCAAAGGATATATCCCAATTTATCCAATTTAATTTAAAGATTTCTGAAATCTCATCACAATGAGTTTTTGGTTCAATTCCCTTTTGATTAGCTGTTCTCTGGATTTTTAATCCATGTTCATCAACACCTGTAATGAAAATAACATCTTCACCTTTAAGCCTTTTATATCTGGATATTGTGTCACAGATTATTGTTGTATATACACTTCCTAAGTGAGGCTTATCATTCACATAATATAAAGGTGTTGTAATGACAAAACTCATAAAACGTTTTTATTAATACTAACAGATATTTTTTTCAAACAATTATTGAGTTATTTAATAAATTTTTGATTAATAAATAAACTCTAAAAGATTATTATCATTAATACTATATTTGACTTTATAAACTTTATTGCTATACAACTCTATTGATACAAAAAGTGTTATTAATATTTCTAGTGAATACTCTTCAAAATAAACTAGTGCAATATTTCTTTTATAATTTATCCACTTAACAAAAATAATTTTATAAAAAGGTTTATTTTCATTCATAAAAAATAATGATAGATGTTTTAATTTATCATTTTTTAATATATTATTATTTTCTACTTGTCTATTTTTAGAATAATCTATTATTTCTGAAATTGAATTAAAACTCAGAAATTCGTAGTTGTTAATTTTGTTATATACCTGTCTTTGTATTATTAAATCTAAATATCTTCTTAGCGGTGAAGTACATTGTACGTACATTTTAAGACCAAGTGACTCATGCTTATCTGGCACAGTTGTAATATAACTTCTTCCCATATATTGTTTTAATATTAAATACTTTATTTTACTATCTTTATATCTACCTAGTATTTCGTTTGGATTGCAATTTATTTTTTGAATTCTAAATGCGGCCGCTAAATTATATTTATTTATAAATAAACTTGTTACGTATCCCATTAATATCATTGATTCAGCAACAATAATTTGTGATATTGTTTTCTCTAATTTATTTATTATAATTTTATCCTTATACAATTTAATTTTACTATTAGGATTATCAAAAATAATTGCACCTTGTTGTTTTCTAAATTCAATACTTTTTTCTAATAAATTTTTAATTTCTACTAATTCACTTTCTTCTTTAGGTTCTAGTTCCAATATTTCATTGGCATCTTCATATGTTAATTGGTATTTCGGTTTTATAATTGCTTCCAATATTTCATAATTTTGTATTGAACCATCGTCATTGAATTCTATTGATGCACTAATAGTTTCTGAAACTTTATTTTGAGCTAGATTTGCCTTTTCAAGAATATCATTAGGTAGCATTGGGACATATTGATCAATTAAATATAAACTGCTATTTCTCTTTCTTGCATTTAAATCAACATTAGAGCCATGTAAAAAGAGTTTGCATGGATTACTAATATGTATCCATAAATTTTTTTTATTTCCTTCTCTTATTTCTAGTGAAATAGCGTCATCAACTTCATGAGGATCATCAGAGTCAATAATATATGTTTTTAAATTAGTTAAATCTTTCAAATATTTGAGATATTAATTATAGTGCCAACTATATTCAATATGGAATTATCCTTCAGGATTTACGAAGGGTAAAAGAGCTACAATTCTGGCTCTCTTTACAGCTAATGTAAGATCTCTTTGTTGCTTAGAGGTTAAACCTGTCATCCTTCTTGGTAGGATTTTGCCCCTCTCAGTTATGAATTTTTTTAGTAGTTCTACATCCTTATAGTCAATAGGATCTCCAGGTTTGATAGGTGATAATTGTTTTTTAAAAATTGAATTAGCCATGGTTTAACTTGATTTTTTACTTAATTTCTTTGTGAATTGTCATTCTGTTTAAATGAGGATTAAACTTTTTTAGTTCTAATCTTTCAGTTGTATTCCTACGATTCTTTTCAGTAGTATATCTTGAGACACCATTTGATCTCTTAGGATCTGTGCTTGTCCTAGCTTCAGTACATTCCAGGGTCACTACAACTCTTGTCCCTTTTTTGGCCATTTTAATTAATACTTTAATGTATAATTTTCTATTGTACATCTTCAACAAACTTTTTTGAAGATATACTCATTTCTTTTATCATCATTGATTAAAAAATATATATGAAAGTTTCTCAAAATTGGTTGAATAATTTAGTAGAAATTACTTCTACTCCTGAAGATCTCTCTGAGAAATTGTCTATTGGTGGATTTGAGGTTGAATCATTAGAAGATTGTTCAAAAAATGTGAATGGTGTTGTTTTAGGGAAGGTATTATCTGTTTTAAAGCACGAAGGATCTGACAAACTTTCAATTTGCCAAGTCGATATTGGTAATTCAAAGAATTTACAAATTATCTGTGGTGCACGCAATATTAAACCAAATATTTATGTTTATGTTGCTACTGTCGGCGCGAAATTAAATGCTGTTGATTTAACTATTAAAAGAAGTGAAATTAGAGGTGTTATGAGTGAAGGAATGATATGTTCATTGCAGGAACTGGGTTTAGAGGATTCTAGCGAAGGGATAGAGATCATTGATGAAGATTTAGCCTTAAAACATGAATTGGGTGCTCCTGGGGCTGATTTGCTTCAATTAAATGATTTTATATATGATTTAGCCATTACAGCTAATAGACCTGACGGAATGTCTGTTATGGGTATAGCCCGTGAAATTTCTGCCCTTCTAGAATCCACCTTAAATTTTCCAGAATTAAACCATAAATACAATATTCATTTACTTAAGGGAATTAAACTTTGTCCAGAGGCTATAGAATCTAATTGTATTTACACAATAAGCTGCATTGATGGAGTAAATGGAGAGAAATTATCGCCAAATTGGCTTAAAGACCGTATAGAAAAGTCAGGTATAAAATCTATTAATCTTCTCGTTGATTTGACAAATTATATTCTTTTAGAACAAGGTCAACCTTTGCATGCGTTTGATAAAGATAAACTGTCAAACTTAATTGGTAAGAAAGTTTCTCCAGATGATTTCTCTGTAAGAAAAGGCAAGGATAACGAAAGCATTATTTGCTTAGATGGCAAGGAATATGACTTAAATGACAATATTACAGTTATTACTTGTTGTGATAAACCTGTAGCTATTGCAGGAGTGATAGGAGGTTTAGAGACTTCTGTAACTAATACTACCTCATCTATTTACCTTGAAGGCGCTGTTTTTAATCCAGTTACTATAAGAAAATCCTCAAAGGCGGTTGGCATAAGAACAGAATCTAGCAGCAGGTTTGAAAAGGGGATTTCATCAAAAAATACAATAAGTGCAGTAACAAGGGCAATTAATCTTTTAGAAGAATATTTTTCTATTAATTCACCAATCATCAATACTTCCAATTTAATAAGTAATGAGGATATATTTATTAAACTACGAAGAAATCGAATACATAAAATTCTTGGTCCATTAATAATTAACGATCAATTGGAAAAAAGAAATTTATCTGATAATGAAATAGTTGATAAATTAAAACTTATAGGCTGTACTTTAAAGAATAAAGAATATGGCTGGGATGTAGCAGTAATTCCTAATAGATCACACGATTTAATAAGAGAAATAGATTTAATTGAAGAAATAGCGAGATTAATAGGGTATGACAGATTCGACTTAAAACTTCCTAATCCAATTAAGCCTGGAAAATTGTCATCAGAACAGTTGGCATTGAGAAAAGTAAAAAACTGTTTTGTAGAAAACGGTTTTAACGAAGTACTAAGCTATTCTCTTGTTCCTGAAGATGACGAAAAACTTATAAAGATTTCTAATCCTTTGTTATTAGAAACAAGCTGTCTTAGAGATAATATCTGGAAAGAGCATTTGGAGATAGTGAACCGTAATATAAAAGCTGGACAAGCAAGTTGTTATATATTTGAAATTGGAAATATTTTTCATGAGAAAACTAAGTTTATTCAAGAAGAAGTTCTGAATGGTGTAATTTATGGAAATAAAAAATTTGGAAACTGGTTACATTCGGGTAAGGATAACGATCTTAATTATTATCAGGCCAGAGGAAAGTTAAAGGAGGCTTTATCATCATTGAACGTAAAAATTGAGGACAAACCTACTGAATCAATTGATTTTCTTCATCCAGGAAGAACAGCAAAATTAGTTATTGAAGGGAAAGATGCAGGTTATTTTGGTGAAATACATCCCAAATTAATATTAGAAAAGAAGTCATTAAAAAAAGTTTATCTATTTAACATAAATGTTTCTAACCTCTTGGCAGCTAGTACAAGAAAAAATAAATGGATTCCAATATATAAGCAATACCCAATTGTCCCGAAAATGGAAAGGGATATAAATTTTGTTTTCAGTAAGAAATTTTTAATTAGCGAAATAACATCACAGATAAGAAAAACAGGAAAAAATCTCTTAGAGGATGTAAATTTACTTGATGTTTTTGAAGATACTAAATTTGGAGATGATCATATTAGTTATACGTTTAGATTATCTTATAGAGATAAGGATAAAACTTTACTGGACTCGGACATTACATCAATACATTCAAATATCATTTCTAATGTTGAAAAATCTTTTAATACTAAATTGAGGGATTAATTGTATTGTTCATCTTATTTGAGACTATAAATTAGTCTAAATGTAATTCTTATATAAGATAAATAATAATCCTATAAAACTAATTAGTGTTGTAAGATTATTATCATGATTAACTTTCTATCTTTTCTTCTGTCTTCAGTGCTGTGGGTACAAGTCCCTCAGTGGTCAGATGATTGGTCAAAATGTGCTGTCGACATACCAGATGCTTCATGTCATTGGTATATAACTGCGCCAGATAATACTTTTGGGGATGGATTTGATTGGGCTAGCGCTCCTTGGTTTGATGCTAACGGATTAAGTGATGTCCCTAGTATTGATAAACAAACTGCCATTGAAAAGCTCCAATCTAGATAGTACTGTCTTTAAGGCAGTACAGGAGATCATAAAAGCCTTTTATAGCTTAACTTTTTAGTCCTTATTAATTTCTTGGACATTTAAAGGACATGATTTATTGATTTTTTATTCATTTTTTATTTTTTCCGAGCATTAAGCTGTTTGGGCATGATTCGTTCAAGTTGATTTATTACTTTATCTTATTTATCTATTTTGAGACTATATAATAGACCCATAATAAGTCTCGTATAAGAAATACTATACAAGAATTTTTAAAAAGTGAATTTTAATTTAATTTTCATTTATACATTATTATTCTATTTCATTAATTTGAATAATAATAATAAATTACTTATGAAGATCAGATATGATACTTCTTGACTATCTTATCTAAGACCATTAATTAGACTCAATATTAGTCTAATTTGAGAATAGTTATACTAATTTCTATATAGATTTTTTAGCAATTGATACGCTTCATTTAATTTTCTCATTTGATCTGTTGATCCACCAGCATCTGGATGCGTCTCTAAAGCTATTGATTTATAGGCCTCCCTAATTTTACGCAACGTATGAGCTGATCCTGCGGATGTTGATAAATTCAATAATTTAAGTGCTCCATATACTGTCATTGTTGAGTCCAAAGTTTCAAATGAATTTGATCTGTTATTTCGCTTAAATCTACTTACAAACCTTCTCACAAGAGTTGGTATCCTATTAATTAAATCTGATGTAGCAAAAGGGTCTTCTAAAACGCCAATCATTAATAACACAATTTCAAGGGATGGATTTTTCTTTAACCAAAATGGGCATAATTCTGACATTAATTTATTGGCTGCACTCCACGTAAAGGGTAGATTTTCAGTTCCATCAAGATTTGGCCATATATCCCTTTCAAACCAATCCATTGATGCTTCTACTACATGGTCATTAGGAACTGATCCATATAGTGTTTTCCAATGACTAATTAACTCAATTCGACATTTCATTAATTCAGTTTCTTTGATTGTATTAATTTGAATATCATTAATATTCTCCTTTAATTTTTCACTATTAATACTTCTTCTTAGATTCTTTACTTTTTTTTCAACGAAATTTGGAAGGCTTATATTTGAGTTGGCTGTTTCTTTATATTGATTGTTATTTGTAGATCTTTTATTTAAAGATATCTCATTAACTTCTTTTTTTACGTCTGATTTAATTAATACCAATGCAGTATCTTCATCAATATTTAAATTTTTATTAGTATTCTTATCGTTAAAGTCTATTTCTTGCTGTTGGTTTTTAGGTAGTAAATCATCTTCTTGAAGAAGTTCTTTAAGTATCTTTTCTATTACAGGTCCTCTTGCTCGAAATCCCCACTCTTTTCGTAATTGATCAAACCTGGAAATTAGTTCCTCAGGTAAATCAATTGAAATTCTTTTTGTATTTGAATTTTCAGGACTATTCAATAATATTTTCTTGAAGAGTATGGAATTTATTTAATTTTATTCAAAAAATATTGAAAGTCCATAAGGAATATTGTTTTTAAATTAAAACCAATTTATTTTTTCTGTCACAAGTCAATTAAGTATCTTTTTATAATAATAATAAAAAAATGTTTAATTGTTATTCCAAGTCATCTAAAGAAAAAAAGAGTTTTTATCAACACAAGAAATTAGAAATGCTCAACTATATTAAGGATTCACTTGAACGTAAAATTGCATCAGTAACAGCATCTATAGAAGTTCTAGAAAGCCAAATAAGCAGGGATAAGGAAGTTGAGGTAACTAATTAGTATTCAAACAAAACTTTCTAGAAGTTTTTCAGGGCCAAATTTCTTTAAATAATTAATATTTGAATTTTCAGTTACTAGTAGATATCCTGCAAATCCTAAACCGTTAATACTGAAACCATGAATATGATCATTTTTTCTTTTTATGATAGCGATCCATTTATTAGTTATTAAAATATTGTAGGGACATATCGGTTTCTTATCACTAATAGGATCCCCAAGTCCCAATTTCTTGCATAATTCTAAGTAAAACTCAAAAAGACATGATGGATTTTCTAAAAAATCAAATTTGGATACAATAATATTTTTTTTAAGCTTACTATCTAGATCTTGATATGAGTTCATCTCTAAAAACCACTTTTCTCTAGGGCATGATATCTCACCTTTAGATCTACGCAGAAGTTGAAAATGCCTGTGAGGTTGACTTGCTCCCGCAATTGGAGAACTATTGAAAAACCATAATCCACTAGTATCATTATTAACTTGTTGGATCGCTCTCCAATCTTTAATATCCAACCATCCATTTTGAGGTTTCCATTTATTTGTAATAAGTAAAATATGACCTTTTTGTACAGGGTACTTATTTAATATTAGTTGATGATTATCACCAATTTTATCAATTTCTAGTATCTTTTCCCAAGGACAAAACGGATTTTGCTTAGGACCATAAATTTTTTTTTTAATAAATTTTGAAGTATCGAGTTTCCTAATTATGAAGTCGTCTTTTTCATATAAATCTCTTGTAATAATATCAGTTTTGAGAGGATATAAAGATTCATCATCAATTGATAATCGAGTTTGTTCTAATGCTTTTTTCCAATATCTTTCTAAACTCATTAAAAAAAATTTATCATAACCATTTTAAAAAAAAAAATAAACTTGTAATTACTTTTTATTAAATTGATATTCTTTCAATTTTTCAAGAGGTACTGATTCTAAGACTACAATATTAGTTGATTCTAATATGACTTTTGGTGCAAGACCGTCTAATAATGCTTGCTTCCACCTATCAAGACAAATACACCAATGATCACCATCCTTTAGTCCTGGGAAGGAATAAATAGGCATAGGAGTAATTAAATCATTACCTTGTGATTTACTATATTTCAGGAAATTATCATCCATCACACAACATATGGAATGATTCCCTCCATCATTCTTGTCATAGTTGCAAAATCCATCCCTGAACCACCCTGTCATAGGTGCGCAACTACAAATCTCAATTTTTTCTCCAAGGACATTTAACTGATTTTGATTATTTATGTTCATAGATTTTTTTAATAATAATAAAACACCAACATTTCTTTAAAAAAGGTTGACGAGTATGGGGGGTAAGGAGGTAATAATTCTAATAAGGTTTTTTTCATTATGGATTGGGACTTTACTGAAAACATAGCATTTAAAGCTCTTTATGAAGCTTTTAAAGATAGTGATGAAACTTCCGCATTAGAATTTTTATCTAGTGATGGCGCTTCATATTATCTTGAGTTAACACAGGACGCGGCGGGTGAGGGACTTGATTTAGGTGATAATGAAACGATGGAAGAACTTCAAGAAGAAATTATTGAATATTTAGAAAATAACTAAAGATTTAGATTAAGCGCTGAAATATTTAGCTTTTGAGTGTAGTGAAATGATAGCTGTAGTACTTTGTTCTGGATGAAGTTGTTCAGATTCATCCATGGTCAAGCTTATTCTTTTTGCATCCAACAATGATAATTGTATGTTTGAATCAGATACTTTTGGACATGCAGGATAACCAAATGAATATCTAGCTCCTCTATATTTTTGAGCTAGTATTTCTCTATTTTTGTCTGGTTCTTCAGTCCTAAAACCACATTCAATACGAATTAATGCATGGACATACTCAGCTAGAGCTTCTGCTAATTGCACTGTAAGTCCATGGAATAATAAATAATCGCTATACTTATCTTCTTTAAATAATTTTTGAGAATATTCACTGGCAATATCGCCCATCGTTACTGCCTGCATAGGAAATATATCTATCGGTTTATCCTTTTTCAAATCACAATAAAAATCAGCTATGCATAAATTATTCCCAGATTTTTGTCTTGGGAAATTAAATTCGGAAATTTTATTTAAAGATTTATCATCAAATAAGAAAATACTATTATTTTTTCTACCGCATCTGAAATATCCATAAACTGCTTTGGGTGAAATAAGTTTTTTTTCTACAATTGTCTCTAACCATCTATCTAGCAATGGTTTAGCATATGAATCCAAATAGTTATTGTATTCATCTACGCTTTGGTTTTTTCCTTTTTTTATTTGCCATTGTCCGCTAAATAGAGCTTTTGTATCTAAATAAAAAATTAACTTATTTAAATCTATATCAATCTCGTTCAAGACTTTCGTTCCCAAGAAAGGAGCTTGAATTGGTTCTTCTTCATTTATAAATTTAGATCTTATAAAATTTTCTTTTAAATTTAATTTAGAAGTCTCTATATCTATAGATATTGATTTTTTAACAGCTTGAGAGTTGGACTTTGATGAGGCTAAATTAATATCTATTCCCTCATTGTTGATGAATCCCTCTGTATTTGACCAATTACCCTTTTTTTTATTGTCCATATATTCATTCATGAATTTAAGATCAGTGAACGCATCTTTTCCGTATAAAATTTTCCCTTTATATATTTTGCTGCAGTCCTCATTTACAAATTTTGGGGTTAAGGCTGCACCTCCTAATATTACTGGTACACTAATATCTTGATTGTTAAAAGCTTCTAAATTATCTTTCATAAAAGCAGTTGATTTAACAAGTAATCCGCTCATAGCGATGCAATCTGCATTGTGCTTTTTTTGTGCATCTATAATTGCTGAAACATCTTGCTTTATTCCAAGATTTATTACTTCATAACCATTATTCGTAAGTATTATGTCAACCAAATTTTTTCCTATATCATGAACATCGCCTTTGACTGTTGCAATTAAGAGTTTTCCATTTGATATGTTTTCTTCCACAGTTTCCATATGTGGTTCTAAAATTGAAACGGCAAATTTCATTGTTTCTGCGGATTGGAGTACAAATGGCAATTGCATTTGACCTGAGCCAAATAAATCACCTACAACTTTCATCCCATCTAGTAGAAAGGTATTAATTATTTCTAGAGGTTTATATTTTTTTAAAGCTTTATTTAGTTGATCCTCTAAACCTATTTTTTCTCCATCAATAATATGATTTTTTAGGCTTTCTTCCAGAGTTAGGTTTTTATTTTCTGAAGATGCTTTTTTGAAATCTTGAATAGATAAATCTTGAAAAGCTTTTGTTAATTCTACTAATGGATCATAAATACAAATATCATCTTCAAATTTTCTTTTGTCATATATCAAATCTAAACAAAGCTTTTTGGTTTCTTCAGAAATTTTTGATAATGGCAAAATTTTATTTGGTGCGATGATAGCAGAATCCAATCCTGCTTTAATGCATTCATCTAAAAATATTGAATTTAGATTAATTCTGGATAATGGTGAAAGACCAAAACTAATGTTTGATATCCCAAGTATGATGTGAACCTCAGGAAAATTTTCACGAATTTTTGATATAGCAGTAATTGTTTCTTTAGCATTTAATCTATCTTCTTCTATCCCAGTAGATATTGGAAGAGCTAATGGATCAAAAAAGAGCTCATAATCAGACAAACCGCATTCCCTGGTTCTATTAATTGCTCGTTTAGCAATGTCATATTTTTTATCTGCATTCCTTGCCATTCCATCTTCATCAATAGTTCCTACAACAAGACCTGAACCATACCCCAAGGCTAAATTTAGAACTTGATCAAACCTTTCATTACCGTCTTCGTAATTGGTTGAATTTATAATACATTTACCACCAGCTGACTTTAATCCACTTTCCATTTTGTCAGCATCTGTAGAGTCAATCATTAATGGCAAATTTATATTGGTAACAAGTCTTGATGTTATTTCTTTCATATCTTTCACTCCGTCTCTCCCTACATAATCAACATTCACATCAAGAACGTGTGCATTTTCTTTTTGTTGTTGCTTGGCAATTGATACTAGTCCATCCCAATCATCGTTATTTAACAACTCCCTTACCTTTTTAGATCCACTTGCATTTAATCTTTCGCCTACAATCAAAATAGAATTGTCTTGTTTGTACGGTACAGAATTATATATTGATGCTGCAGAAGGAATATAGCCACTTAAATTGTTCTTACCATTTTTATTTGGCATTTCTTTATCAATAATTTCATCGATTATTGAAGAAAGATATTTAATATGTTCGGGTGTTGTCCCACAACATCCACCTATTAATTGAACATTAAAGTCATATATAAAATTCATTAACTGCATCTTTAATTCTATTGGCTTTAATCTGTAATGAGCAACACCGCCAATATTTTCAGGAAGTCCTGCGTTGGGAATACAGCTTATAGCGAAGGGAGAATTTTCAGACAAATATTTAATATGTTCTTTCATTTGTTCTGGACCAGTAGCACAATTTAGTCCAAGGATATCTATATTAAACGGCTCTAATATTGTTAATGCAGAGGCAATGTCAGATCCAACAAGCATAGTACCTGTTGTTTCCATTGTTATAGATACCATTATAGGTATATCTATATTTTTACTATCAAGTACTTCTTTAGATGCTAATAAGGCAGATTTTATTTGCAATACATCTTGACAAGTTTCAATTAAAAGAAGATCAACTCCTCCATCTATAAGACCATATATTTGTTCTTTGTATGATTCCTTTAATTCATCAAAATTTATATGTCCTAATGTGGGTAATTTAGTGGTTGGTCCAATTGAACCAGCAACAAACCTTGGCTTATCAACTGATGAATATTTGCCAGCTGCGTTTTTTGCTATTAGTGCAGCATTTTTATTTATCTCATATGCCTTATCTGGAATATCATATTCATCAAGAACTATTGATGAGGCTCCAAAAGTATTAGTTTCTATAACATGACAACCTGCTTCTAGGAATGAATTATGAACCTTTTCAACTACCTTTGGTGAGGATAAAACAAGGTTTTCATTACAACCCTCTAATTCTTTTCCTCCAAAATCGTCTGCCGAAAGATTTAAGTTCTGAAATGATGTTCCAGTCCCACCGTCAAAAATTATTAATGGCTTTTCATCTCTATTTAGATAGGTTCTAAAAGATTCCATTTTTAGGTAAAAAACAATTTATTGTAGAGAAATTCTTGTTACCCAATTATCATAGTCTTGAGAACGACCTTCTGTTATTTCTATAAGCTTACTTTTTAATTTATTCATTATTGGTCTTTCCACATTTAACTCGGTTGATTCAATCTTTTTAACTGGTGTAATTTTTGCAGCTGTACCACTTAGAAAAACTTCATCGGCTATTAATAATTCTGTTTTATCAACAGGCCTTTCAATTACATTTATTCCAAATGATTTTGCTAATTCAATTACACTAGCTCTAGTAATCCCCTCAAGGATATCTTGATCAACACCTGGAGTGATTAAGTCTCCATTTCTTACAATAAATAAATTCATACCACTAGCTTCGCTTACCTTGCCACTTGAATTTAATAGCAAGGCTTCATCAAAACCCGATAAACTAGCTTCTGTTTTAGCTAATGAACTAGTAATATAAGCTCCACTTATTTTCCCTCTCAATGGGAGAGATCTATCTTCTTGTCTAGTCCAACTACTCATTCTACAAGAAACACCATCTGGGGATAGATAATCTCCTAGTTCAATACAATAAATGAAGAAATCTGTTTCAATATTGTGTAACCTTGGAGCTATACCTAAATCGCTTGTATATACAAATGGTCTTATATAAATAGGTTTTTTTGGCTTGTTTCTTTTTATAACTTCCTCTAAGGCTTTAAAAATATATTCTTCAGAAATATCAGTTAAGAGTAATTTAGCACTTTGAGATAATCTTTTTATGTGTTTATCAGTTCTAAATAAAAGAAATTCTTTTTTATTTGTAGGATTGGGTATCGCTCGCATTCCTCCAAATGCAGCAGTGCCGTAATGTAGTGCATGAGTAGCTATTGATATTTTTGCTTCTTTAAATGGAATACATTTACCTTCGAACCAGGCGTATGGAAGAAATTCATGCATATTAAATTTATTTAATTAAGGTAAACTTGTTTTATCCTACTTACTTATTCTAAACCTTATTTATATATAAAAATGCACAGGATATTAAATATAGCAGGAAATGATAAGAATAAGGATGATTTAATAGAGCAACCAGTTGCAGATTTTATTTTTATAACAAGTGTCAAAGCTGATTTAAAACTCTTATCAAATTTATTGTTAGAAAAAGAATTTGCTTCATTAAAAAATAATATTAGAGCTTTAGAAATTTCTAATTTAAATTCCCCAGCTCAAGTAGATAATTATCTATTAAAAACAATCAATTATGCCAAAGTTGTAGTACTGAGATTATTCGGAGATAAAGGTACATGGAACTATGGAATTGAGCAACTTTTAAAATGGCAAGCAGTTAATAAAAAAAGGAAGTTAGTAATCCTATCAGGTACCTTTGATCAGGAAGTTTCCTTATGTGAACTAAGTAGTATAGATAAAGAAGTAGCATTAAATATTTCTAAATTACTAAGATCTGGAGGACTGGATAATTATAGAAAATTTCTAAATTGTTTAAATTATCTAAAGATAGATGAAACATTAATTCCTGATAAGTTTTTGAAGATTTCTTTTTATGCAGATCCTTATTTGTATGATTGGAAAGTTGAAAAAGGGGAAAAGATAGGAATAATATCCTATAAAGCCCTTTTTTTGGCAAATGAAATTGAAGTAAATGAAAAACTTAACTTGCAGTTAAGAAAATGCGGACTATCCCCTAAAACAATTTTTATTTCAACACTAAAAGATCATATTATTCAAAAGAAATTAATAGAAATTTTTAAAAAGGAAGATATTAAATTAATAATTACCACAACTTCATTTTCTTCATCTCAAATCAAAAATAACGAATTAATTGAAAATTCTACAAATATTTTTACTTCTCTTAAAATTCCAATTTTACAGCTTCTCTCTTCAAATAGATCAAGAAAAAATTGGTTAAATTCATCCATTGGAATGAATTCATCTGATTTATTGATGCAAATAATTATTCCTGAATTTGATGGAAGGATTACTACCTGTCCTTCAGCATTTAAAGAAATAATTTCTAAAAAAAATACACTCTACAGTGAAATAACCAGTTACAAAGCTGATCAAGTAGGTATTAAATGGATTTCAAAATTCGCAACAAATTATGTGAAACTTCAACAACTTAATAATTTTGAAAAAAAAATTTGTTTAATAATAAGTAATTATCCAGTAAAGAATGGAAGAATCGGTAATGGTGTTGGTCTTAATACACCATCTTCGATAATAAATATTCTTAACTGGTTAAAAGAAGAAGGTTATGATCTTGGATCTTGTAATTATCCACAAGATTCTTCGGAATTAATGTCAATACTTATAAAAACTAGAACTAATGATATTGAATCTCAAAATAATAAACCATTAGATTACTTACCACTTAGTGAATATTTAAAATATTGGAATTATTTAGAACTTGAACCAAAAAATATTATTGTTAACCGTTGGGGCAAACCATCAGAAGCGATCGATCTTGATAATGAAGGCTTCTCAATAAATGGTATTAGATTTGGAAAAATAACATTATTGATTCAACCTCAACGAGGTTATGACTCTTTCACTGATAGAGATATTCATTCTCCCGATCTTCCACCTCCCCATAGATATTTAGCACAATATTTTTGGATTGAAAAAGTTTTTAACGCAAATGCTATTTGCCATATTGGTAAACATGGGACTGTTGAATGGTTACCTGGCAAATCTATTGGTCTCAGTAATAAATGTTTTCCAAATATTATTTGTCCAGCAATACCAAACATATATCCTTTTATCGTAAATGATCCTGGGGAAGGATCCCAAGCTAAAAGAAGAACTGCTGCAACAATTATTGATCATTTAACCCCTCCTTTGGATAGGTCAGAATTATATGGAAAATATTCAATATTAGAAAATTATTTAGAAGAATATTTTGAAGCAAAATTATTAAATTCTAATCGGATTGAAATTATAGAAAAAGCCATTTTTGAATTAATTAAAAAAGATTTTAATGAAATCACTTTAAATAATAAAAATAATCAAATTGAAGAGATTGATTCTTTTCTTTGCAAAATTAAAGAATCTCAAATTAGGACAGGTTTGCATATTTTTGGTAATAGGCAGAATGACATTAATGAAATAAATTTATTCTTGTGTGTCGCTAGAGTGCCAAATGCTAATAGAATTGGGATTGTTCAATATATAGCAAAACATTTAAAACTAGATTTGGATCCTTGGACAAATATATATGATCAAAAGTTAAGTGAAAAAGATAAAAAAATATTATTGACTTTTTCCAACAAAAACATTTTAAACTTTAGAATGGCTATTGATTTTTTGGAACAACAAGCAAAGTATTTAATATATTTGTTTTTTTATAAAAAGAATACCAATATAAAAAATCTTGAGAAATATAAAAATCAGAAAATAATAGACTATTTCTTTAATGAAAAAAAACATAATAAGTATTTTTTATTATTAAAAAAAGAGATTTTATATCCAATCATTAATTCTTCATATAATGAGAAATTATCATTTATTAATTCGTTAAATGGACAATATGTAAAAAGTGGTCCATCTGGAGCCCCTACGAGAGGTAAAACTGAAGCTTTACCCACTGGTAAAAATTTCTTTTCAGTTGATTCGAGAGGTCTGCCAACTGAATCAGCATGGAGTGTTGGTTGCCAATCCGCCTCACAAATACTTGATTTATACAAACAAGATAATGGAGAAGATTTAAAAAATATAGCAATATCTGTATGGGCAACATCCACAATGAGAAATGGTGGTGAAGACATTTGTCAAATACTATATTTATTAGGAGTACAGCCTATTTGGGATGGGCCCTCAAGAAGAGTAGTAGATCTAGAAATCATTCCTTTATCTGTTCTCGAAAGACCAAGGGTTGATGTTACTTTAAGGATTTCAGGAATGTTTAGAGATGCATTTCCACAGTTAGTTAAATTAACTTCTAAAGCAATAAATCTTGTTTCTAATCTTAATGAGGATGATAAATTTAACCCTCTTGCTGGGGCATCAAGGGATGGTGATTCAATTAATCGTATATTTGGTTCAGCGCCAGGTTCATATGGAGCTGGACTACAAGAACTAATTTCTAATTCTAATTGGGAAAATATTGATGATTTTGGAGAATCTTTTCTTAATTGGAGTAAGTGGATTTACAGTGATAATCTTGAACCTATAGAGGATAAAAAATCATTAGAAAATGCTCTTAAAAATGTTCAGTTAGTTGTTCATAACCAAGATAATAAGGAACATGATATTTTAGATTCTGATGATTATTATCAGTTTCAGGGTGGCTTATCTTCAGCAGTAAAAAAATTGAGCGGTAAATTTCCTGAAATGTATCATGGTGATTTATCAAAATTTGGATTATCCAAAATTTCAAAATTACAAGATGAAATTAATAAAGTTGTTATATCAAGAATACTTAACCCTAAATGGATAAATGGAATGAAGGATAATGGTTATAAAGGAGCGTTTGAATTTTCAGCTACACTAGATTACTTATATGCTTTTGATGCTTCTACTGAAGTAGTCTCAGATTGGTGTTATGAGGAAGTTTATAAATCATGGTTATGTGATCTGGATCTTAGGAATTTCTTTCTAGAGAATAATCCATGGGCTTTAAGAGATATTGCACAAAGATTTCTTGAAATTGTAAATAGAAAAATGTGGAATAATTGTTCATCAGATGTCATTGAAAATTTAAAGAACATAATTATTAATACTGATTCAATAATTGAAAAAAATGAATTCTAAATTATCTACCTAATAGCGAAAGTCCATGACTATCTGTTCCGCATGTTTTTAGCATTGAATATTTATCTGCTAATTTATCTATTTCTGAACATACAAATAAACTAGGATTCCATACTTCATTAAGTTCATAATCGTACCAAACCTCTATTCCATCAATACCTTGTATTTTGGCCTCTGGAATTAATTTATAAAAGGGAATCCTGTATCTCGCTGGATGTGCAAGAAATGATAAACCACCAGCTAAATTTATTGCTTTTATAACTGATTTAATATTTAAATCATTACCTATTGGAGACTCTCCAAGGATGTAGGGATTTAGGTATTTACTTTTTATATCTATTCCCAATCCAATTACATGTACTAAACATCCTAAAATCAAACAATTAATTTCTATTCCCGAAATTAATGTAAAGGAATCTTTAGGATAATTTTTGAGTATATTATTTTTTTTTATATATTCATGAGCTTTAATTGTATGATGATCGGTTATTGATAAAAATTTCAAGTTATTTTTATAAGCTTGATCTAAAAGTTCATATGGTTCTAAACTTCCATCACTAAATTTTGTATGACAGTGAAAATTAATATTATTAGGACAACTATTTTTATTAATATTGGAAGTTAATTTTACTAAGTCTTCCCTATTCATTACTTAATGAATTCTCATTTTTCTTTCTAATCTTTGCATATAATTGAATTGAAGCCAACATGAAAATAATTAGTCCAACTACGCTCCATGTAGCAATACTAGTTGGAAAATTATTTTTAAAAATAACTAAAAGTACAATTATAAATAATAATAAAGTAGGCAATTCATTTAATAATCTAAGGCTTTTTGCTGAAATGGTTGAAGTACCATTTTGTAATGAATACATTATTTTATAACAATAAGAATGATAAATTACTAATCCCAAAACAAAAGAAATTTTAATTTGCAACCACTTCTCACTTAACCAACTTGGTTGCATAATAACCATGCAAATAGCCATACTTAAAGCTAATATCATCCCGGGTGTTGTGATTATATTCGCCAGCCTTTTTTCCATCAAGGTGTATTGTTTATTAAAGGCAATTTTTAATTCATTATCCATATTTTTAGATTCTTCATGATATATAAAAAGTCTTACTAAATAAAAAAGTCCCGCAAACCAAACGATTACACCAATAATGTGAAGTGATTTAAACCAGAGATATGCTTCAGCTGCCAAATTACTAGATTAATTTAAAAATATATGTTTTTAATATAGTTATATTTAACAATATCAAGAAATCTATTTTTCAAAATTTAATTAATATTTATAACTCGTTAAAATATTCATATATATCATTAACTGAATTTTTTCCAAGTCCTTTAACTTTTGATAAATCCTCCTTACTAGCTATTCTTATCGCGTCTATTGATTTGAAATGCTCAAGCAATTCTCTTATTCTTGATGGTCCTAATCCACTGATTTGGGACAATTGAGATCTATTCATTCTTTTAGATCTTTTTTCTCTATGAAAAGATAATGCAAATCTATGTGCTTCATCTCTTACCCTTCTTAATAGAAGAACTCCTTTTTGATTTTCATCAGTATCAAGAGACTTAGTAAATCCTGGAATAAATATTTCTTCATTTTTTTTTGCCAATGAACATATAGTTACTTCTTCCTCAAGATTTAATTCTTTTAATGCTTTAATAGCTGCATTTAACTGTCCTTTTCCTCCATCAATCATTATTAAATCAGGCCAATCTGATAGAAGTTCATTGTCTAATTTACTGTTCGTTTTATCATTTAATATTGAAAAATCCCCTCCGCTTTCTTTAAATCTTGACCATTTTTTAAACCTTCTTTGTATTACTTCATATATCGAAGCAAAATCATCACTATGTCCTATAAAAACGTTTGGATCTTTAATTTTATATTTCCTATAATGCTGTTTAGAAGGAACCCCATCAATAAAAACGACTTGTGATGCTACAGGGTCACTACCTTGAATATGGCTTATATCATAGCCTTCAATTCTTTTAGGTTGTTCGCTTAATTCAAGTATTTGGGCAAGATCCTCAATTGATGATTCATTATCTTGTATCCCATTTAATATTCTATCTAATTCTAATTTCGCATTTTTTAAAACCATCTCTACAGTTTCATGTTTTTTATTTCTTTTTGGGATTAGGATTTTTACTTTCTTTTTTCTTAGCTCCGTTAACCAATCCTCTATGGTTGCTTGTTTTGGAAGATTATATTGAATAAGAATTTCTGATGGTATTTCTACAGGTTCAACATTCATATAATGCTCTTCTAATATCTTTTGTAAAATAAGATTTTCATCTTCATTATTTAATTTTTGACTATAGCCAATTCTCCCAATGAGCTTACCTGATCTCATTTGGAAAATTTGTATACTAGCTACATTTTTTTCTGAAACTATTCCAAAGATATCTCTATTAATTGAAGAATCTGGTATTGATATTTTTTGTGATTCAGTTAATAATTTTAAACCTGAAATTTGGTCTCTTATTTTTGCTGCATTCTCATAATCTAAATCATTTGAAAATTGCAGCATTTTTTTTTGTAAAAATATTTCTAAGTCATCATTTCTTCCCTGAAATATCATAGATACTTGTTTCATTATTTTTTTATAATCGTCAGATGATATAACTTCTTGGCAAACACCTGGACATCTTCCTATTGAATAATTCAAACAAGTTCTATCTTTATAGACTGGCCTTGGTCTTTGTCTAAGTGGAAATATTTTTTTTATCGTAAATAATGTTCTCCTTAATAATCCGACATCAACATAAGGTCCATAATATCTATCTAAATTATTTCTATTTCTTCTTCTTCTTGTAATAAATATTCGAGGATATTTTTCACTCCAAGTTATACAAAGATATGGATATTTCTTATCATCCTTTAAAAGAATATTAAAATATGGTTTGTTTGTTTTAATTAAATTTGACTCTAAATTTAATGCTTCATATTCGCTATCTGTGACTATTATTTCTATTTCAGTTATTTGACGGACCATCAAACTTAATCGGGGAGTTAAATCTGAATAATTATTGAAATAACTACTTACTCTACTGCGTAGTTTTTTAGATTTACCGATATAAAGTAGGTTATTATCAATATCTTTAAAAAGATAACAACCAGATGACTTTGGAATTTCGGATAATCTTGTTTTTAATAACTCCTTATTATTAATTAATTTATATTCAATTTTAAAATTATATTTGTTATTTATTTTTTCGATAGAGGAATTACTCATTTATAGTGTTTAACCTCCATAATTCCAGCCAGTTGAAGATAAATTTAGTGAGTCAACATCATTATTCAGATAAGCAGATTGCACCTCTCCTACAAAAACGGTATGGTCTCCATGCATAACACTTCCAACAACATTACATTCAACACCACCAACACTATCAACTAAAATAGGCAATCCAAGCTCACCTAAATTAAATTCAACAGATTCAAATCTACCTCCTAATGCTTTTTGTGGTTTAAAGAAAACAGCCGCTAGATCCTTTTGATCACTTTTGAGCACATTTAATGAGAACTTATTGGTTGCCTTTATTATTTCATGACTAGAACCCTCTGCTCTAACAGCCATTACAACTAATGGCGGGGTGAAAGAACCTTGAGTCACCCAACTTGCAGTAAATCCATTCACTTCATTTTTATCCTCGTCTCTAACGCCACAAATAAATAATCCGTGAGGTATTTTTCTTAATAAGATTTTTTTTGCTTCTAGATTTAATGTCATAATTGATTTAACTAATAATATTATTTTAACTAAATTTCTTATTCGATCATAATAAATTCATGAAAATTCTTTATCCAGGTACATTTGATCCTTTAACAAATGGGCATCTTGATTTAATAGAAAGGGCTGAAAAAATATTTGGCAATCTAGTAGTTGCTGTTTTAGAAAATACCTCTAAAACACCAACATTTAATCTTGAAAGAAGAATAATACAAATAAAAAATTCTCTTTCTCATTTACCTAATATAGAAGTTATTTCTTATTCTGGTCTAACTGTTGATTGTGCAAATGATCTAAAAGCTAATCTTATTCTTAGAGGCTTAAGAGCAATGAGTGATTTTGAGTATGAACTACAGATTGCTCATACAAATAAATCACTTAATAATGATATTGAAACTATATTTTTATCGACAAATACAAATTATAGTTTTCTTAGTAGTTCTTTAGTAAAAGAAGTTGCAAAATTTGGTGGTGAAATTAATCACATGGTACCCCCCTTTGTTGAGAAGGATTTAAAAGATTATTTTAAATAATATTTTTTTAACAGGATCTCAAGTAATAAAGATCACGTAATAAATTAAAAGCTTTTTCTTTATCAATTTTATTAGAATTTTGGATAATGCTTATAATTATTGGCTTATCATTTTTATATAAAAAGCCAGATAATGCAAAGACATTCGAAAGAGTCCCAGTTTTGCCAAAAAACTTTCCAGACAATTCACTATTTACAAATCTTTTAGCTAACGTTCCTCTCACTCCCATAATTGAAAGTGTAGATTGATAAGCATTAAAATCATTAGAATATCTCATTTTATCTAAAAACAATACAACTAACTTTGTTGTAATTCTATTTTTTCGAGACAATCCACTAGCATCTGCAAAGTATGCATTAGTTGCTGGGAGGCCTTTATTTTCAAGCCATCTTTTCAATTTTATATAGTTATTATCGTTCCATGTATTTGAGGCATTTTTAAAAAGAGATTCAGCCGTATAATTATGGCTTTCAGAATTTGTTAGAGTTAATAATGAAAGAATAGGAGTTGAATATACTTTATTTATCTCTTTAAAATTTTTTAAATAAAAAGTTTTTTCTGAATCAAAAAAATTTATATATATTTTTGAATTTGGAAATTTATTTTTTAAATAATTTTTAATAAAATTTTTTAATGCATAAATATCATCATATTTATTGTGATTACTTTCTATTGCAAGAGATGTAATTGGAGATCCATATTCGTAAAGTTTATCAGTATTTGTCCAACCATTAGGCCAATATAATTTTGAATCAATTTCTATAATATTAAAGTTAATAATTTTATTTTCTTTAACATTTGAAATTAGTTCGATTATATGTTCATAATTAAGATCTGGATCACCTTGACCGTGTAAATAATAATCGTTTTTATTTTTAAATAAGGAAGTTTTTAAATTATTATTTAGTTTATATTTACTTAAAACATAAGCTGATGAGAATAATTTTTGGTTAGATGCTGGCAACCTTGGAACATCCTCATTGTAGGAACTTATTATTTCCCCTTTATTATTAATAATTGATACACTAAAAGAATTATCAAGCGTTTGATTCAATAAAGCATCATAAGTAGGACATATTTTGTTTTTAGTAATTATTCCCGGGAAATTAAAATAAATACTATTTAAAATAGTTATTTTCTGATTTGCTATTAAATATCTTATTAAGAAAGGAGATGTTACTAATACAAGAACAATAAAGAAAAATGAATATATTTTTTTTATCACGTTCAACCTATAAATTTACAAAAATAGATTCATTGTCGGGTTTAATTTCAAATTCTTTTTTAAAAAAATATCTATTATTTTCTTCTTTGAAAAGCAACCAGTTATTTGGATAAATATGCATAAGAGCAGCTTTATTTAAAGGCTGCAGAAAATAAATATTATTCCATGTTTTGACAAAGTTTTTACGTCGCTCTCTAATAACACTTCCTATACCAATATTGGCATCTTCAAATTTTGGATTTAATGAATAATGCGTACCTTGATAATTATCAGACATTGGTTCAAATGAATCGAAATCATATGGCTGAGGTAGGATGGATATCATTGCACTATCATTATTATTTATATTATTTGATTCATTAAATGATTTAAAAGTAAAGATTTTATCTTTGATATCTGGATAGTCTCTTTGAGCCAAAGCAACAGCACCTTGATCAGCAAATGTTATGAATACATTATTATTTTTAGACAATATCTTGTAGATAGTTATTCCAATTCTGTTAAACTTCAATCCTTCAAAATTAAATTCAATAGTAAATCTTTTATTTGAATCTAATAAACTTGGAATAATTGCATCCTCCATATTCTTAAGAGATTCATTTAAATCTTTTGGTAGTCTGTAATTGGTTTCCATTAAAATTTGTCAATACATATTTGAATAAGTTCTAAAAATTTATCTATTTCTGACTTATTGTTTATTGAACCTAAAGTAACACGAATATTTGAATATAGTTCATCATCTTTTAAACCAATATTTTTAAGTGTTGAGCTAGGTTTCCCAGATGAGCTTGAACAAGCACTTCCACTACTTATGGCTATTTTATTTTCTGACATAAAATTAACAATCTTATAGGCCCTTATAGGCTCAAATATTTTATTTAATAGTAGAAAAGAAATATGACTGGGAAGTCTATGGTTAATACTACCGGTAATCTTTATATGATTATTATCTTTAATTTTTTGAAAAAAATAATTTTTAAGTTTATTAATATTATTAGAAGGAAATTCAGTTATGTAATCATATAGTTTTATTTTTCCTTCAATATTCTTTAGTGATTCATACATTCCAGCGATTAATGGCAAAGCTTGTGTACCTTGTCTAATTGAAAATTCCTGAGTAAGTGATATGTCATTATTTTTTAAAATTTGTCTAGACTTTTCTTTTGTTAAAAGAATACCGATCCCTTTTGGACCTCCAAATTTATGAGCGGATAGACTTAAAAAATCACATTTAAGATCTTTCCAACTGAATATTCCATTACTTAATATTTGAGTTCCATCTAAATGAAACATTATATTTAATTCTTCACATTTGGAACCAATAAATTGGACAGGTTGTATTGTCCCAATTTCACTTTGTCCCCAAATAATTGATACAAGCTTAGTATTATTGTTTAAAAATTTTTCGATATTAGAAATATTTAAAATTCCATCATTATTTACCGTCCATTCGTAAATATCCCAATTTTGTTTTCTTAGTTTATTAGCACAAATAGTTGTTGCTTGATGTTCAACATTTGAAATAACAACCCTACCATTTTTAAATTTCTCATAAATATTATCAAATACAATATATGTCGATTCTGAAGAACCAGATGTAAAAATTATATCCTCTGGATCTGCTTCAAATATACAAGCAATTTTAGATCTAATTTTTTCAAGATATGTAGAGCATTTTATCCCTAACTCATATGTAGATGAAGGGTTATGCCAATAATCCCTATAAGTTGAATTTATTATATTTAAAACATTCTCAGATAATGGAGTTGTGGATGCATTATCTAAATAGATAAAATTATTTTCCATTAACTTACTAACATTGATCCTGAGAAAACCTTTTTAGCATTACCAGTCATCATTACTTCACAATCGTCTTTTGACCAATCAATTTTAAGATTACCTCCTGGTAAGGTTACTATGGTTTGTGAATTACAAAGGCCTAATTTATAAGCTGCCACATGGATAGCACAGGCACCTGTTCCACAAGCTAAGGTTGGTCCTGCACCCCTTTCCCATACTTTTACTTTGATATTATCTCTATTTAAAATTTGACAAAAATGGACATTAGTTTTTTCAGGAAATAATTCATTTTTTTCAAATACAGGACCAAGTCTGGAAAGAACAATTGACTCTATGTCTTTTACAAAGAATATTAAATGAGGATTTCCCATTCCTACTGCATAACCCATATTATTAAAATCTTTCTCAATAAATTCTTGTGAAGGAATTGAATTTATTTTTTTTTCAATTGTTGTTGGAATATTTTGACATTCTAAAATTGGAACTCCCATTTTTACTGTAATTTCATCATTTATATATTTTGCAATTTTTAAACCTGCTTTAGTCTCAATTTTATATTCTATATTTTTATTATTCATTGAATCATTTACGTGGAGATACTCAACTAAACACCTAATTCCGTTTCCACACATTTGTGCTTCAGAACCATCAGAATTAAAAATTATCATTTTTGCATAATTATCTTCATTAGGTTCTTCTATAAAAATTACACCATCTGCTCCAACACCAAATTGCCTGTTGCAAATTTTTTTTATATCAAATATTTTATTTGTCTTGTAATTTTTATATAATTCATTTCCTCTAGAATCTATTATTACGAAATCATTTCCGTTACCTTGATATTTTTCAAAATTTATATTTTTCATTTGTAATTCATATATCTTAAATTTTAATTATAAATTATTCCTTTTAACAATCTATTTCTATTTTATACAATGGATATTAAAATAATAATTTAACAAATAAAAATTAAGTGATTTCTCCCGATAAACAATATGAGGCTGATACCAATTTATATAATCCATCTGAAATAGAAAAAAAATGGCAGTTAATATGGACAGAAAACAATTTATACAAAACCGATGAATTAACTGAGAATAGCGATAAGTTTTATGCCTTATCCATGTTTCCCTACCCTTCAGGTAATCTTCATATGGGACATGTTAGGAATTATGTTATTACAGACTTAATAGCGCGATTCCAAAGGTTTAAGGGTAAATCTGTCTTACATCCAATGGGTTGGGACGCTTTTGGTTTGCCTGCTGAAAATGCTGCGATTGAAAGAGGAATTAGTCCAAGTGTCTGGACTAAAAAAAATATTTCTCATATGAAGTCACAATTAAAGCTTTTGGGACTATCAGTTGATTGGAATAGGGAATTTGCAACATGTGATGAAAATTATTATATTTGGACCCAATATCTATTTTTAGAGTTATACAAGTCAGGTCTTGTATATCAAAAGGAATCAGAAGTTAATTGGGATCCTATAGACAATACAGTCCTAGCGAATGAACAAGTTGACTCAGAGGGTAAATCTTGGAGATCTGGGGCAGTAGTTGAAAAAAAATTATTAAAGCAATGGTTTTTAAGAATTACTAATTATGCGGATGAGTTATTGAAGGATTTAGAAAAATTAGATAACTGGCCAGAAAGAGTAAAAATAATGCAAGATAATTGGATTGGAAAGTCAATTGGTGCAAATATTAATTTCAATATCAATACCAATCCAGAAAAGAAAATAACTGTATTTACAACAAGGCCAGATACTTTATTTGGAGTTACTTATTTAGCAATTTCTGTAAATCATTCCTTAATTAAAAAAATTACTGATCAAGAAACCATACAAGATATAGAAAATCTTAAACAATATTTGAAAGATAATAAAAATAATGAACTTGAAAAAATTGGAATAAAAACTAGCTTAATGGCAATAAATCCAGTTAATTCTGAATCTATACCTATTTGGGTGGCTAGTTATGTTCTTGATGAATACGGTACAGGCGCTGTTATGGGTGTACCTGCTCATGATTTAAGGGATTTTGAGTTTGCTAAGAAAAACAACATAGATATTAAACAGGTAATAGTAAAGGATAAAAGTGAACAAAGTAGTGAGCTTGATAATGCTTATGTAGAAAATGGATATCTAATTAATTCAAATCAATACAATGGTATAGCAAATACTATTGCTAAATTAAAAATTTCAGAGGAGGGAGTAAATAATGGATGGGCCGAAAATAAAATTCAGTATCGTTTAAGAGATTGGTTAATATCTAGACAAAGATATTGGGGATGTCCGATACCCATTGTTAATTGCAAAAAATGTGGAGCTGTTCCTTTAAACCAATCGGATTTGCCTCTTTCATTACCAAAAGATATAGAAATCTCCGCTAACAAGATTAATGCCTTAGGTAATAATAATTGGATAAATACAACATGTCCAAAATGTGGAATAGCGGCAAGAAAAGAAACTGATACTATGGACACTTTCATGTGTTCATCTTGGTATTTTTTAAGATACCCATCTTCAAAATGTTCAACTAAGCCATTTGAAAAGAATGAAATTAATAAGTGGTTACCTGTAGATCAATATGTTGGAGGAGTAGAGCATGCAATATTGCATTTGTTATACGCAAGATTTTTCACTAAAGCTTTGCGAGATAATGAACTATTTGATATTGATGAACCTTTCAAAAAACTATTAACGCAAGGAATGGTTCAGTCCGCAGCATATAAAAACAATAAAACTGGTAAATATGTTTCTCCTTCCGATATTACTGACTTATCAAATCCTACAGATCCAATTGACAATACTAAACTTGAAGTTCTTTTCGAGAAGATGTCTAAGTCTAAATATAATGGAATAGACCCTGAATCAGTAATTAAAAAATATGGAGCCGATACAGCAAGAATGTTTATATTATTTAAAGCCCCACCAGAAAAAGATTTGGAATGGGGAGATACAGATGTTGAAGGACAATTTAGATTTTTAAGTAGGATTTGGAAGCTTTATATAAATTGTGCAAAAGATATAAATAGTAAATCTAATTCCTATCCAGATAAAGAAAAAAGTTTAATAAAGTCAATGAATATTGCTATAAAAGAAATTTCAAATGACATATTAAATAACCAATTTAATACTGCGATTTCAGAACTAATGAAGTTTTATAATTCATTATCAAATTCCATTAATGATGTAAACAATAATTTAAAAATTGATGCTTTAAAAACATTTTGTATTTTGTTGGCTCCATTTGCTCCTCATATTGCAGAAGAAATATGGCATCTTATAGGATTTAAAAAATCTGTACATTTAGAACACTGGCCTTCCTTTAATGCCGAGGCACTAAAGGAAGATTCATATGAACTAGTAATACAAGTGAATGGAAAAGTTAGAGACAAAGTAAATATTAATAATGATATGAGTGAAGATCAAATTAAAGAATTGACTTTTAAAAGACCTAACATACTAAAATGGACTCAAGATAAGGAAATAAGAAAAATAATTATTGTTAAAGGAAAAATAATGAATATTGTTGTTTAAGAATTTATTTTTTGAATAACTAATGAATTTGGATTTGACCAATCGCCCTTAACTAAATAATTATCATTACCGAAACACATTTCACGGAGTATAAAAAATATAGGTTCACTAACTGAATTATCAAATAATGAAGTTATGTCATTTATAGAATATTCTCCACCTTCATCTAATAAATTACTTACTTTTTGTTGATACTCAATAATATTTGCAGCTGCTTTCTTTCCAGCTTCAACTCCAGGTTGATCATATGCATTTATATTTACCAATTCAGCGTAGAAGGATACAGCCCTCTCAAATAAAGCGATTAAGGCACCTAGTGAAAAACAATTTAACTTTTCTAACGTAATAGTGATACTTTGTCTGTTTTCACTAGAGAGTGCTGATCTGGTTCCTTGCAAAAAACCAGAAAGATATTCTTTAGGATTCTCTTTTTCATCAAATATATTAGTAGATGGAGAATCTAATAATTCAATAAAAATACAAAAGAAATTATCAATACCATCTCTAAGTTGCTGAACATAAGCATGCTGATCTGTAGATCCTTTATTACCAAAAACGGAAATACCTTGATTAACTACTTGACCATTCCTATTAAATTTCTTTCCTAATGATTCCATTACTAATTGCTGAAGATATTTACTAAAAACCTGTAACCTATCTCTATAAGGTAATACGACCATATCTCTCTTTCCAGTACCATCCCCAGTTAAATACCATGCGGATGATAATAGTGCTGCTGGATTATTTTTAAAATCACTTATACGTGTGGCCTCATCCATTAATGATGCACCTCTGATAAATTCAGAGATATTTTCATTAATAAGAGCTAATGGAAGTAATCCCACAGAGCTTGTAATACTAGTTCTTCCACCAACCCAATCTTGCAAATTAAATATTTTTAACCAATTTTCAGAAGTAGCTTTTTTAAATAGCTTACTACCTTTCATAGTTATAGCTATAGCATTAGAATTCCATTCAAGAGAATTGTTTTCGCAGTAACTTTTAATAATTTCCATAGCAATTCTAGGTTCAGGCGTACCACCTGATTTGCTTACTACTACAAATAATGTTGTTGATAATTTTTCAGATAACTCTTCTAACTTTTCGCTAATTAAAAAAGGATCAACATTATCGATATAAGAAAAATTTAAGCCTTTAGAACACTTCTGCAGTGACTCTGTAATAAGTAATGGTCCTAATCCACTTCCACCAATTCCTATCCATAGAACATCAGTATAATGCTGATTATTCTTATTCTTAATATCCCCATTTAAAATTTGTTTTCCAAATTCAGAGATTGAATTAATATCTGCTCTAATTTCTTCTCCTATTTTTAAAGAGGGTGAAATTGATGGATTTCTAAGCCAATAATGTCCAACTTGTCTATTTTCATCAATATTTGAGATTGCACCATTTTCTAATTCTTTTATTGATGAAAAAACGTCTTTAAATTTATCTTCTAAATTTTTTATCTCTTTACTTGTGAAATTAATTTTGCTTATGTCTAACCAAATATTTAGTTTTTTATCAAACCAAAGATAATTACAAAATTTATCCCAAGATTTTAAATCTCCATTCATTTTATATATTTGTTTCTTTTATTTATTATTCAATTATATCTATACGGATCGTACATAGATTTGAATCATTTAAATTTGTTTAAATTATTATCTTCAAATAAATATGTTTTTGAATATAAACAATTAACATTGAGGGTTTTTTTTATTTCATATGAATTTATCATTAGATAAAATAAAAAAAATTGGAAAGATCTTTTAATTACATAATTTCGCCTGAGATATCTGAATTTAGAAGATTTTCACCAAAATTAAAAATAGGTGTACTTGCTTCAGGGAAAGGAACAAACTTTCAGGAATTAATTAATCTCTCAGAAAAAGGAGAATTAGATATAGATATAAAAGTTTTAATTACTAACAAAGATGAAGCCGGTTGTATAAAAAGAGCTGAAAGTAAAAAAATACCTCACAAAATTATAAGAGGCAAAGACTTTCTGCAAAAAGAAGCTTTTGAATTAGAAATTGTAAATACTTTAATTCATTACGATGTTGAACTTGTTGTTATGGCAGGCTGGATGAAAATTGTTACTCCATTTTTTATTAATAAATTTAAACATAAGATAATAAATATTCACCCTTCATTACTTCCCGCATATAAAGGTGGTTCTGCGATAAAGGACTCTATATTAAATGGTTCAAAAATAACTGGTTGTTCAGTACATTTTGTAGAAGAGGAGGTAGATAGTGGATCATTGATAATGCAAGCTGCATTATCAATTAGAGATGATGATGATATTGAATCACTTTCCAAAAGGATACAAATGCTTGAGCATAAAATTTTACCTTACTCAATCTCTCAAGCTGGTTTCTTGATAAGAAGTAATCTTATGGAAAATTATTAATTAAATCAAGACCTTCATCCATTGAAAATCCACTCATAATATTTAAATTTTGAATTGCTTGCCCAGTTTGACCTTTTAACAAATTATCAATTGCAGACAAAATAATAATCCTTCCGTTTCTAGTATCAACTTTAACAGAAAGGAAAATTTGGTTTGTATTTTTAACCCATTTTGTTGAAGGGTATGTATCTACAGGTAATACTTTAATATTTTTAAAATTTCTGTAATAATTATCCAAAAGAATTCTGCAATCATCAGAGGTTAATCCTGGATCTCTTAATCTCCCATATATAGTCGAATGCATACCCCTTGAGATTGGAACCAAATGAGGTGTAAAAAGCAGTTCAATTTTATTTCCAGAAATTATAGATGCTACTTGCTCGATCTCAGAGGTATGTCTATGGTTTATCAATCCATATGCTGATAAGCCTTCACCACATTCTGATAAGAGAAGGTTTTGGTTTGGTTCTCGACCTCCTCCAGAGGTTCCGCTTTTAGAATCAATAACTATTCCTTCATTTTCAATAATTCCTTGCGATAGATAAGGAACTAATGGAATAAGAGCAGATGTTGGATAGCATCCTGGACAGGCAATTAATCTTCCTTTTGAAATGGCTTCCTTATTTATTTCAGGAAGACCGTAGACTGCCTCTTTACATAAATCATCATCATTCCTTTTATAAATAGCAGCTTCTTTGGAATATACATTTTTCCATTCATCTAAGGACTTATATCTGTAATCTGCAGATAAATCTATAACTTTAAGTCCTCGATCTAATAATTTTCTTGTCAATGTTGAAGATAAGCCATTTGGTAAGCAAAGCAAAGCAACATCTGCATTTTTTGAAATATTATCTACGGAAATATCTTCTATAAAAGGATCATTATCTAGATAAATAAAAGGAAAATTATCATTCCACTTTGATCCAGATGTTTTATTACCTCCTAAAAATGAAATTTTGTGTTTTTTAATTCTCTTTAAGAGATTTACCGCTTGAATACCGCCGTAACCAGTAGCACCTACTATTGCAACATTCATTTCTTTGAATTGGCAGACTTTGAGATAGGATTATAAAGTGTTGAATTTAAGGTAACTAAAACACTATTTTTCTATATTGATAGGAATAATGAAAGAAACAAGTCCCAAATCAAATAATGGAACAATTTTGGATATAAATGAATCTTTTAAAATTGAATTTGATCCTATCAGCGATGCGTTGGCAGCTATAAGAAATGGTGAATGCATTATTGTTGTAGATGATGAAAGAAGAGAAAATGAAGGAGATTTAATATGTGCGGCTCAGTTTGCAACCCCTCAGCAAATTAATTTTATGGCTACTGAGGGACGGGGTCTTATATGCCTAGCAATGCAAGGTGAAAAACTTGATTCATTAGATTTACCATTAATGGTAGATAGAAATACAGATGAAAATCAAACAGCTTTTACGATATCAATTGATGCTGGTCCTGAAAATAATGTTACTACAGGAATTTCTGCTGAAGATAGGGCAAAGACAATACAAGTTGCTATAAACCCAAATACAAAGCCTGATGATTTAAGGAGGCCAGGACATATTTTTCCATTAAGAGCTAAAAAAGGTGGAGTTTTAAAAAGGGCAGGTCATACCGAAGCCGCTGTAGATATTGCAGCAATGTCAGGCCTTTATCCCGCTGGAGTGATTTGTGAAATACAAAATCCTGACGGTTCCATGTCAAGACTTCCCCAACTAAAAGAATATGCTAAACAGTGGGGAATGAAATTAATATCCATTGCTGATTTAATAAGTTATCGTTTTCAAACTGAGAGATTTGTATTTAGAAAATCTGATGCTGTTCTTCCAAGTATTTTTGGTAATTTTAAAGCATATGGATATATTAATGAACTTGATGGTTCGGAACACGTTGCTTTAGTAAAACAAAAATCATCAAAACTAAGCGAACCTGTGCTTGTAAGAATGCATTCAGAGTGCTTAACTGGCGATGCTTTTGGATCATTACGTTGTGATTGTAGACCTCAGTTAGAGGCTGCCTTATCAAGGATAGAGAAGGAGGAAGAAGGAGTTGTTGTTTACTTGAGACAAGAAGGCAGAGGTATAGGTTTAATAAATAAATTAAAAGCTTACAGTTTGCAAGATGGTGGATTAGACACTGTAGAAGCTAATGAAAAATTAGGTTTTCCAGCTGATCTCAGAAATTATGGAGTTGGAGCACAAATATTAACTGATCTAGGGATAAAAAAATTAAAATTATTGACCAACAATCCTAGAAAGATTGCGGGATTAGGTGGTTATGGAATAGAAGTTATTGAGAGAGTTCCATTAGTGATTTGTCCAAATGATAATAATGCAGAGTATTTGAGTGTAAAAAAAACAAAGCTAGGCCATATGATTGATGAAGATAATTTTAATTCCAGGAATATCGATCCATTTATATCAATTTTTCTTGACGGAAATTATAAATCTATTGATCTAGTTCCAATAAAAAATAAAGTTATTAAATTCTGTAGTGATCAAAAGATAAATATTAAACTAGAAAGTAGTCCAAGATTATTGGCTTTTTGGAACCGACCAAAATTAGTATGGCGAATTTTACACGATCAGAACAGAACCAATTCCAACATTACTGATGAGGAAATAAAGAATATAGAATTATTTATTCAGTTTTTATCCAAATATGAAAATAGTACAAAGATTGGCATTATTGTTTCTAGAAACATTGAGCAAGCATTACACCCAAAAAGTAGCATCAAACTAATCAATACTAAATTCACTATTAATAATGAAATCTTATATTCATCTACAAGAAAATTTAATCTAGATAAAGAGACATTTAGTATTGTTTTTGGTGGCTAAATTACTATTTTAAAGTTGCTTTTAGAATTTTTGATCCATTAGTAAGCTTTAACACTACATCCATATCATCTGTCTTACCAAAAACAGTATGAACTCCGTCGAGATGAGGCTGTGGTTCATAAACTATGAAAAACTGACTACCACCTGTATCCTTTCCTGCATGTGCCATAGAAAGTGAACCTTTTAGATGTTTTTTGGAATTAATTTCACATTTAATATTATATCCAGGACCACCAGTTCCAGGCATACCAGATGCTCCGTCACGGGTATTAGGACATCCACCCTGAGCCATAAATCCAGGTATAACTCTGTGAAATGCTAAACCATCATAAAAACCATCACTAATCAAATTAGTGAAGTTTTTAACTGTATTAGGTGCGTCTTCAGAGAAAAATTCAATATTAATGTTCCCAACTTCTGTTTCAAATAATGCAGTTGTCATGTTTTATTTGTTTAATAATTTATTGTTATTTTAATAGCTAAAGCAACTTTTCAAGGTTTTCCTTAATGGTATTTATATCAATGTTATCCTTATTATTATTATCTTGTTCCCAATTTTCAACTTCTAGATTTTTCTGAGGCGGTGAAATTAATAACCTGTCTTCGGCTGTTTTAGGAACAAAATTTTTCTCTACTAATTTAAATTCATAATCTAACTTAATACAGAAATCTTTTATATCATCTATGTCGATCATTTCAACAGTAGGTAAAGGAAAATCTTGAGCTTCTAGTAAACCACAATATCTTGTTGCATCGTCCTTATCTTCAAACATAAGAACAATTGTCCTTCCTTTAAGTTCGATTGAATGAATTCCTTCTTTATCTGTTCCTGAATTATATAAAAGAACAAATATGTTCATAAGTTGCAATTTTTTCTTTTTATATAATATTTGATTGGGAATCAGAAAGTGATAATTCTTGTAATCTTGTATATAAAGCAATTTCTTCATCATTAATATCGGCAGGAATGACTACCAAAATTTCAACATATTGATCACCTACGTTATCTTCGAATGTTAAACCTCTACCTTTCAAACGTAACATTCTTCCAGTAGATGATTTTGGAGGCACTTGAAGAGTGACATTTCCATCAAGGGTAGGAACCTCAACTGCACAACCGAGAAGAGCATCATGAGGAAATAACTCTAATTTATATAGAACTCTCAAACCATCGATTCTTAGGCCACTTTCCGTTTGAACTTTTAACTGTAGATAATGATCTTTCCCTCCCCTTGCAATATTTTCAAGTCTTAATCTCCAGCCATCTCCAGCAAAAGGAGGTGTGTCAACCTCAACTACTGTTTGATCTTCTAGTTCAATTAAAATTGAAGCTCCATTTAATGCCTCATCAGGTGATAATTCAATAATTGTTTCAATATCCTGGTGAAGTTTTACTGGAGGAGGCTCTTCTGGAGATGTTGTAGGGTATTCATAATTATTAAACTCATCACTATCTATATTTATCGATTCATCTTCTTGAGAATCATTATCATAATCGTTATAATTTCTAGATCTATATTCATATCCAAATAACGAATCTAGATAATCCTGAAAATCAGGAAACCCTGTATTGAAATTATTATTATTCTCATTCTGAATATTTAAATCTGGATTTTCAACTCTTTTGTTTGGATCACGTAGGTATTCGTATGCTTCATTAATTAATTTGAATCTTTCTTCTGCGTTTAGATCATTTTTATTTAAATCTGGATGCCATTTTCTCGCTTCTCTTCGAAAGGCCTTTTTAAGTTCTTTATCGTCGAAATCATAGGATAAACCCAAAATCGACAAATAGTCTTTTTTAGAGGAAGTAGTCATTGTCCCATGGATCATCGTCCCTAGAATTACCATACCTCGAATTTCTATAATTTCTATTCATTTGATTATCCCAAGGGTCTTCGTCCCAATAATCATCTGAGAACAATTCATCTTTTAATGAGCCAAATGTATTTTTAATGCTCTGTAATGGGTTATTCTCAGTTTTTCTTTCTGATGCAAATTTTCTGTTTAAACCAAATAATGCTTCTTGTAATGCACTTACTGAAAATTCTAATTCTCGAGGATCTTCATCATCTATAAATTCTTCAACATCTTGTATGGCTAATTCAACTGCACGTTGTTGTCTTTCAGCCCCATAAGGTCCAAATTCTAATGAAGCATCCCTAAGCCTTCTCTCAGCTTGTGCAATAAGAGTTAAAGCATTATTTTTTCTATCAATGACAGATCGTTTCTTTCTATCTTCATTAGCTTGTGATTTTGCCTCTTCAATTATCGAATTAATTTCTTGTTCATTTAAATTTGAGCCTCCAGAAATTGTTACTGTTTGTTTTCTTCCAGTAGTTCTATCAGTAGCACTAACTTCTAAGAGACCATTTGCATCAATATCAAATGCAACTTGAACCTGTGGAATTCCTCTGGGTGCTGGTGGTATTCCAGATAACCTAAATTTACCAAGTGATTTATTTTCAGCGGCTAATGGCCTTTCACCTTGCCTTACTTGAACGACAACTGATGACTGATTAGCTTCTGATGTACTAAAAACATCAGATTGCCTTACTGGTATTGGTGTATTACGAGGTATAAGCACTTTCATAAGACCTCCAATAGTTTCTAAACCTAAAGAAAGAGGAGTAACGTCATTTAACAGTAAATCTTGTAAATCACCACTTATTATTCCGGATTGTATCGCAGCACCAATTGCTACCACTTCATCTGGATTAACGGATTGACAGGGATCATTAGGAACAAGAGTCTTGACTAATTGTTGAACCATTGGAATTCTTGTGCTGCCGCCGACAAGAACTACCTCATCTATATCTTCTGCTTTCCATCCAGAGTCATCTAGGGCTATTTGAACTGGCTCTAATAATCTGTCTAATAGATCTTGAGATAATGATTCAAATATTTTTCTGTCTAAAGTCTCTTCAATATGTAATGGGCCTTCGTTATTTGTAGTGATAAAAGGTAAGGATATTTTTGTTTTTTGTAATCCAGACAATTCACATTTAGCCTTTTCAGCAGCTTCAGTTAACCTTTGCAAAGCTTGTCTATCCCTTCTTAGATCTATTTCATGTTTAGAAATAAATTTTTCAGCAAGCCAATCTACTATTTTTGAGTCAAAATTGTTTCCTCCTAGTTGAGTATCTCCACATGTGGCTTTAACATCAAAAACACCATTAGAAATTTTTAGTAAGGAAACATCAAATGTTCCTCCACCTAGATCAAAAACCAAAACATTATTTGATGAACTTTTTTCAAAGCCATAAGCTAGAGCAGCTGCAGTAGGTTCATTTAAGATTCTATCTACTTTGATACCAGCCAATATTGCAGAATCCTTTGTAGCTTGCCTTTGAGATTCATTAAAATAAGCAGGGACTGTAATAACAGCAGACTCTACAGTATCTCCAAGATAGGTTTCAGCATCATTTATTAATTTTCTAATTAATGAGCTGACTAATTCTTCAGGAGCATACTCTCTTTTTGTATTAGGACTAAGAACCCGGACACTGCCCGCATCATTCGCCTTAACATTATAAGGAACAGAAATACTTGTATCATCTAAATCGTCCCATTCGCTACCTATGAACCTTTTTAAGTTATAAAAGGTATTCTTTGGATTTAAAACAAGTTGTCTTCTTGCTTGGTCACCTATAACTATTTCTTTATCCTTTGTAAAACCAATTATAGAAGGTGTAGTTCTAGATCCCTCGGAATTTGCAATAACAATTGGACGACCAGCTTCTATAACTCCAACGACAGAGTTAGTAGTACCTAAATCAATTCCAACTATTTGCCCCATGATTTTAGATCGCTAAATTAAAGCAAAATTTACTAATAATTTAATTAATTTTTATCTTAGATATTTACATATAATAGTAAAAATCAAATATTTTCAACTTAATTTAAATAAATAAGATTATTTATTATCTCTCAAAAAGACTAAGGTCTATTTTTAAAAGTTCTATAAATACAATAATGTTGATGTAATTAACCAATATCAATTAATATGAAACGGAGAGAGAGGGATTCGAACCCTCGATAAAGTTGCCCCTATACAGCATTTCCAGTGCTGCGCCTTCAACCACTCGGCCACCTCTCCCAGGATCTCCCCATTTTAACTCTTTATCATCACATTTTTGAGGAAAGTTATTTGAATAAGACTTTCAAAGTCACGATTAAAAACAAAGAAACTGGAAAGGTTTACCAAGAGATGGTTAATTGTGACGAATATATTCTTAAGGAATTTGAAAAGAAAGGTTTTAAGCTTCCATTTTCATGTAGAAATGGTTGCTGTACGAGTTGTGCCGTTAAAGTAAGATCTGGTACATTGCAACAACCTGAAGCTATGGGGGTATCACAAGCCTTAAAAGATAAAGGTTATGCTCTTCTTTGTGTAGCAAAAGCCACTACAGATCTTGAGGTAGAGACTACATATGAGGATGAAGTATACGATTTACAATTTGGTCAATATTTTGGGAGAGGAAATACAAGAGTTGCTCCACCTTGGGAATTTGAGGAAGATTAATTATCATGTTTGAATCAAGTGAAATAGATCAACTTGCAAATCAAGTAAACTTTTCCTTTTTATATGAAATAGCTAAGAAAGCGGCACAAATTGGCAATGAAATTTTAAAAGTTAATTACAATAAAATTCAGAAAATATCATCAAAGGGTAGGAAGGGTGATCTAGTTACCAATGTAGATTTGGAAGTTGAAAATAAAATAAAAGAATATTTATTAGAAGAGACACCAAACATATCTATAAATGCTGAGGAATCGGGAAAATTAACTAAATCTTCTGATTTAACTTGGTGTATAGACCCATTAGACGGTACAACAAATTATTCCCATGGATATCCTTTTTTTGGAACTTCTATTGGTCTTGTATATAAAAATAAGCCAATTATAGGAGCTATATCAGTACCTTACTTAAATGAATTATATTCAGCCTGTATAGGTTTAGGCTCATTCTGCAATGATAGTAAACTTTTAGTATCGAATCCCTATAATCTTTCTGATAGTTTACTTGTAACTGGTTTCTCTTACGACAGATTTGAGACAGAGGATAATAATTATGCAGAATTTTGTTATCTAACACATAAAACTAGAGGAGTTAGAAGAGGGGGAGCAGCGGCAGTTGATTTAGCATTTGTTGCTGCAGGTAAAGTCGATGGATACTGGGAAAGAGGATTAGAAGTATGGGACCTAGCGGCCGGTGCTATTATTGTTAAAGAAGCTGGTGGTATTATTTCTGATTATCCATCAGGCGAATTTAATTTAAGTTCAGGACGAATTTTAGCTTGTTCTCCCAGCCTTGAGAATGAATTAAAAAATGAACTAGATAAAGTCTCTCCATTTAAAAAAAATCTCTATACCTAAAATCCGTTAAATATTAAAATGACAGATATAAAGGAAATTAAATTAGTCGATGTAAAAAATAACTCCAACATCATAAATAATTTAAATAGTATTTATAAACTATGGGGCTATGAAGAGGTTTCACCCTCATTTATTAATACACTAGAGACGATAAAAGGCCGTGGCGTTATTGATGAAAATCAGGTTGTGGGAATAGTGAGTAATAATTCATTATGTCTTAGGCCAGAAATGACAACATCTATAGTTAAATTGTCATCTACTAGATTAATAAATAAGAAAAGACCGATAAGATTATTCACCAATGGAATGGTCTTTGATAAAAAAGATAATAAAAACTCCATTAAGTTACAAGAGAAATTGCAGAGTGGTATTGAATTAATTGGATATGATACAAAATTCCCAGAAATTGAAGTGATTAATATATTGTTTGATGCAATCGATAATATTAATTTGAAGGATGGTTGTAATTTATGTCTACTAGTTAGCACTACAAAAATAATGGACTTGATATTGAACAAATATAAGAATAATGTTGAGGAAATTAAAAAAAGTCTAGTTAACTTTGATCAAGATAAATTATCTAAATTAAGTATTGATGATGATGATAAATATATACTTAAAGATTTATTATTCACACGAGGAGAACCAATTGCAGTATTAAACAAATTGAAAGTTATATTTGGCACTAGTAAAACTCTTGATGACTTAAATTCTTTATTTAAAACATTATCAAAAATATCAAATAAATATGATGTTAAATTGCAACTTGATCCTACATTTCAACCTCATTTGAATTTATACGAAGGAATAGTTTTTCAACTAATAGGGGACGATGGTAAAAATAAAAACGTGATCGCAAAAGGTGGAAGATATGATGAACTAGTAAGATTCTTTAGTCCAAATGAGAAAATCTTAAATGGAATTGGATTTTCAATTTCAATAGACGTCTTAAGAAATCTAATTAAGGACGAACAGGCAGATAAAAAAAGGATATTAGTAATGTTTAAAGATTCTTATTTATTAGAAAAAGGTATGAATGCACAAAAAGAACAACAGAAAATTGGAAATATTGCTGTCTTACACTTAAATCCTTGTGATAACTTGGCTAAAGCTAATCAAATTATGAAAGAAAACAATTGTAGTGAGATCTTATGGATTAAATAAATACTTTTAAAAGTTAATTTAGGTTTTTAAATTTAAATATTGTTCGGACAATACTCCTAATAAAACTTGATTAACTAGTTTTAAGGAAATAATATTTAATATGTTTGATTTTTTAAAATGGAAAAAGGCGAAATTCGTATTAATACCGAAAATATTTTCCCAATCATCAAGAAGGCAGTATATTCTGACCATGAAATCTTTTTAAGAGAACTTGTAAGTAACGGTGTTGACGCAATAAGTAAACGAAGAATGGCATCTATGGCTGGCGACTGTGAAAATACTGAAGAAGCTCAAGTAAAAATATCTATTGACCGTGAGAATAATACACTAACAATTTCTGATAATGGAATTGGAATGAATGATGAAGAAATTAAGAAGTATATCAACCAAGTTGCATTCTCAAGCGCAGAAGAATTCCTTACAAAATACAAAAAAGATAATGATGAATTTATAGGCCATTTTGGACTTGGTTTTTATTCAAGTTTTATGGTGGCAGATAGAGTTGATATATTAACTAAATCAGCAATTGGAGAATCAAAAGCATTCAAGTGGTCATGTGATGGATCGCCAAATTTCACTTTAGAAGAATCAGAAAGAGAGACAATTGGGACAGATGTGATTCTTCACCTACTTGATGAAGAAAAAGAGTTTATTGAGCCTGAAAGGATTAAATCATTAATAAAAAAATATTGTGATTTTATGCCAATAGATGTCTTATTGGAGGGTGAGACAATTAATAAGAAAAATCCTCCATGGAGAAAACAACCTAGCGAATTAAAAGATGAAGATTATATTGAGTTGTATAAATACCTTTATCCTTTTCAGGGAGATCCACTCTTATGGATTCATCTTAATACAGATTATCCATATGACATACAAGGAATATTGTATTTTCCTAAATTGTCTGGTCGTGCAGACTGGGAAAAGGGAGAAATTAAACTATTTTGTAATCAAGTATTCGTAAGCGATTCAATTAAAGAGATTGTACCAAAATACCTCTTACCTCTGAGAGGAGTAATTGACTCTACAGATATACCGCTAAATGTTAGTAGAAGCGCATTACAAACAGATAGAAAAGTTAGATCTATATCTTCATTTATTTCAAAAAAAATCGCTAATAAACTTAAGGATTTGATAAAAAATTCTCCAGAATTTTATGCTGAAATTTGGGATTCAATCTCTGCTTTTATTAAAATTGGCGCTATTGAGGATGAAAAATTTGCTGATTTAGTTGATAACAGTATAATATTCGAAACCATCATCAATTCAGAAAAAGACGTAATTAAAGATATTGAAAATAAATCCCTCATCAAATCCAATGATAAATATTTCACAACTCTCACAAATTACAAAGAACGAAATAATTTAACAGATTCTAAAAAGATAATTTATTGTTCAGATCCAATTGCTCAGTCAAGCGCATTAAATATCTGCTTATCTGATAACAAGGAAGTTATTAAATCAGATCCTTTAATTGATGCACAATTTCTTCCTTGGTTAGAAAGTAAAAACGAAGATTATCAGTTCCAAAGAGTCGATTCTGAAATAAATGAACTAGAAGATAAAGAATCTAAAGAAATTGTAGATAAGGATGGCAAATCAAATACAGAAAATCTTAGAGATACTATTGTAAAAGCACTTAACAATGAGAAAGTAACAGTTAAAGTTCAGTCACTTTCAAGTAAAGGTGCACCACCTGCGATCATCTTGCTTCCAGAGCAAATGAGAAGAATTAATGATATGGGTGCTTACATGGAACAAAAGATGCCTGGCTTACCTGAATATCATGTGCTTTTAATTAACAAGGAACATCCTCTTATCGTAGGTCTTAATAAAATTACAAGCAATAAAATAATTATTGATAAAAAAGACCCTATAGAAAATCCATTGGCATCTAAAATTGCAAATCATGTTTACGATATGGCTAAACTATCAGTGGGTGGATTAGATCAAGAACAGATTATCAATTTACAAAATAATAATGCCGAATTAATGTCAGAATTGCTTAATTCAACAAATTGAGTCGTGTGTTAGAATTTTAAATATATAATTCAAAATTATGTCAAGAGTTTGCGAACTGACTGGAGCAAAAGCTAATAATGGTATGGCTGTGAGTCACTCACACATTCGTACAAAAAAATTGCAACAAGTTAATCTACAAAAAAGGAGACTTTGGTGGGAAGAAGGCAAAAAATGGGTAAATGTAAAAATTAGTACCAAAGCACTAAAATCTATACAAAAAGTAGGATTAGATAAATTTGCTAAATCAAATGGAGTTGATTTAAAAAAATTCTAAATTTGATGAGAAATTTAGTTGTAAGTTTATTAATACCATTCATTCTTTTATTTAATTGTAATTCAGCAATAGCCTTTGACTTTGCTCCTGAAGTGGGAGATACAGCTCCAAACTTTCAATTAGAAGGTTTTAATAAAAACATTAAATCAAAAAAAATATGGGAATTAAATGATTTTCAAGGTAAGTGGCTTGTTATGTATTTTTATCCAAAGGACTTTACAGCAGGTTGCACTCTTGAAGCTAAAGGTTTTTCTGAATTAAAAAAAGATTTTTCAAAATATAATGCCGAAATTGTTGGGATTAGTGCTGATAATCAAGATTCTCATGAAAGATTCTGCAGTGAGAAATCCATAAACTACACTTTATTAACTGACCCTAATGGGATTATTAGTGATAAATATGGTTCTTGGATCCCTCCATTTTCAGATAGAAATACTTTTTTGATTTCTCCAGAAGGAGAAATTTCATATAGATGGATAAGTGTTTTACCTATAAATCATGCCAAGGAAGTACTTAATGTACTAAAGAAAAAAATTTAAATTTTGCACGAACTTTCATTTGGAACTTGGTTAATTCATATCTCTTCAGTCATTGAATGGATTTTTACAATCTTTGTCATATACAAAATTTCTACATTTAAAGAATATAATTTATTTTTTTGGTTATGCTTAGCGATGGTCCCAAACTTAATAGGAGCTATGTGCGCTATAACTTGGCATATCTATGATAATCAAGATGCATTATATGGATTAGTAACGCTTCAAGGGATATTTACATTTATTGGAAATTCAACATTAGCTGTTGCATCATTCACTATTTTTAGAAAGAAAGTGACTTATGAATGACTTATTTATAAAATTTATAGAAAAATTAGCTTTAATTGATAATACAGCTTTGTTCGCAGTATCAATAATTCCATATGCAATATTTTTGTTTTACTTATATAAAATCAAAACTGTTAATAATTTTGTAAAAACAGGATTTTCCTTAACTCTTTTATTTGTATTAATAACTATATTGGTATCATTATTCACACTAAATAATTATGATAAAACCCTTGTTGAGGTTGACTTCCTGCATGGTTTTGCAGAATCCTTCTTAACTCTAAGTGATTTTGTTATTTTGTTTGGATTTATAAAGTTGTTAAATAGTTTAGAAGTAAATAACTCTTAAGACCTTTTACAATTTTGTGTTTTTTAGGTAAAAGTATTAGAGAATATATGAAAATAACGATTTTTTATGTTTACTACATTATTTGCAGCTGCAGATCCAGCAACTTTTTCTTGGTCTCCAAAGTGTGCCGTCGTAATGATTGCATGTAATGTTTTTGCTTATGCTATTGCTAGAGCAACTATCAGAAAACCTAATGAAGGTTTTGAAATACCTAATTCGAAATTCTATGGTGGTTTAAGTCACGCATCTGTCGTAGGTGCTAATTGCCTAGGTCATATTTTCGGAATTGGTGCAATCTTAGGATTAGCCTCACGTGGTGTTTTATAAAAATTTATTTATTAAATTTTTAATTATTGAACTTGAATTTCTTAACAATTTTATCTGCCATCTGATCAGGCATAAGGCCTAATTTTTCTTTACTCTGGTCAGGTGAAGCATGGTCAACTAAAACATCCGGTATACCTATTCTGTATACAGGAATGTTTACTTCATTATCGTTAAGTAATTCAACTATTGCAGAACCAAATCCACCTATTAAAGTTCCTTCTTCCATAGTAACCACTTTTTGGATACTACTTGCTAAGGGCATAATAAGATTTTTATCTAGAGGTTTAACAAATCTTGCATTAACAATACATGCATTAATGTTAATATTTTTTAGGATCTTTGCTGTTTCGATAGCTGATGCAACCATCGATCCATAAGCAATAATTAAAATATCTTCTCCTTCTTCAAGTATTTCAGCTTCACCTATATTCAAAGGTTCCCAACCTTCATCCATTACAGCCACTCCTAATCCAGAGCCTCTAGGTATTCTAAGAGCAGTTGGTCCCTTATGGTTTATTGAAGTTATTAACATTCTCTGTAATTCAGACTCATCTTTTGGCGCCATCAATACAAAATTAGGTATGGATCTCATATAACTGATATCGTACTGACCTTGATGAGTAGGTCCGTCAGCTCCCACTATGCCAGCTCTATCAAGTACAAACGATACAGGTAAATTTTGTATCCCTACATCATGAATTAATTGATCAAAAGCACGTTGAAGAAAAGTACTGTATATAGCTACTACAGGTTTAAGACCATCGCAAGACATTCCTGCCGCAAGAGTAACTGCGTGTTGTTCAGCTATTCCCACATCGATATATTGATCTGGGATATTTTTTTGCAATATGTCTAAACCAGTACCAGTAGCCATTGCTGCAGTAATACCAATAACTTTGCTATCTTGTTCACATATTTTCAATAAGGTTTGACCAAATATTTTACTATAACTAACAGGCTTAGGTTTCTTTGATGGAATAGATTTCCCAGTTGTCAAATCAAATGCAGACTGCGCATGATATCCAACTTGATCAGCTTCTGCATAAGGGTAACCCTTCCCTTTTGTTGTAACAACATGAACAAGTACAGGTTTTTTAAGTTTATGAGCAGCATTAAAAGTATTAACTAAATTTCCAATATCATGACCGTCAATTGGACCCATATATGTGAATCCAAGTTCTTCAAAAACAGCACCAACCTTAGGTACAGATAGTCGTCTAACGCTTCCTTTGATATTTTTTAGTTCTTCTGGAATATCCTTACCAATTAAGGGAATATTTTTTACACTTTCTTGAACACTATCGGATAAAAATTGCAATGGTGGACTAACTCTTACCTTATTTAAGTAAGTTGAAAGGGCTCCAACTGGAGGTGAAATAGACATATCATTATCGTTTAATATCACAACTAGAGGAGTATTTGGTAAGTGACCTGCATGATTTATAGCTTCTAATGCCATTCCTCCAGTTAATGCTCCATCTCCAATAACAGCAACACATTTATAATTCTCACCTTTTTTGTCTCTTGCTATTGCCATTCCTAAAGCAGCAGAAATAGAAGTGCTCGCATGTCCTGCACCAAAATGATCAAATTTGCTTTCACTTCTTTTGAGATATCCAGCTACTCCATTTTGTTGCCTAAGGGAATCAAATTGTTGGAAGCGTCCTGTTATTAATTTGTGAGGATAACCCTGATGTCCTACATCCCAAATAACCTTATCGAAATCTAGATCAAGAGTTTGATATAAAGCTAACGTTAACTCAACTACACCTAATCCAGGTCCAAGATGTCCACCACTAGTAGATACTACTTGAAGATGTCTTTCTCTAATTTGACAAGCAATTTCCTCTAATTGTGAAACTGTTAAGCCATGTAGTTCATTTGGGTGACTTAACTCACTTAAAAGCATTGAAAAAAAATTGTTATCTATCTAATTTAAAACGCCGAGGTGCAAAATGAGTATTTTTTATGAAATAGATCATGTAATGTTTTATTAGATTAATAATTAATGCTAAAAATATATATATGAATGATTATTTTGAAAAAATACTTCAAGCTGAAGTCTATGAAGTAGCAAAAAAAACACCATTAGAGAAAGCTCATAATTTAAGTAATACACTTAATAATGAAGTTTTCCTAAAAAGAGAAGATCTCCAAGATGTATTTTCATTCAAAATAAGGGGTGCATATAACAAAATGAGTAAGCTCTCTAATTCACAGCTTGCTCAAGGAGTAATTACTTCAAGTGCCGGCAATCATGCTCAAGGGGTTGCACTTAGTGCACTCAAGTTAAATTGCCAAGCAACCATATTAATGCCCATAACAACACCTCTAGTGAAAGTTAATGCAGTAAAAAATTTAAAAGCAAAAGTTATATTACATGGTGACAATTATGATGAAACTTACCAAGAGGCACTAAGGATAAGCCACGAAAGAAATTTATGCTTTATTCATCCATTTGATGATCCAGATGTAATTGCAGGACAAGGAACTATAGCTATTGAACTTGAACAGCAACTAAAGGACAAACCTTATGCGATTTATATTGCTGTTGGTGGTGGTGGATTGATATCAGGAATTTCTTTATATATTAAAAAAATATGGCCTGAAGTAAAAATAATTGGCGTAGAACCTGAAGACGCAGACGCTATGACAAAATCGTTGGAGGAAGAAAAAATTGTGGAATTACACTCTGTTGGTCAATTTGCGGATGGAGTGGCGGTTAAAAAAATTGGTAAAAATACTTTTGATATTTGTAGAAAATATATAGATCAAATGATTAGGGTTAATACTGACGAAATATGTGCTGCTATAAAAGATGTTTTTGAGGATACTAGATCAATATTAGAGCCCGCAGGTGCCTTATCAATTGCAGGAATGAAAAAAGATATTTTAAATTCGAATCATTCAAATAGAAAAATGGTTGCGATTGCATGTGGTGCAAATATGAATTTTGAGAGGCTTAGATTTGTAGCAGAAAGAGCAGAACTTGGAGAGTGTAAAGAAGTAATGATGGCTGTTGAAATACCTGAACGTGCTGGTAGTCTAATTGATTTTTGTAAGTTACTTGATAACAGAAATTTAACCGAATTTAGCTATAGGATGGCGAATTCTAAGAATGCCCAGATTTTTATAGGAGTTCAAGTCTATGGGTTAAATGATAAAAATAATCTTTTAAATGAATTTAGAAATTCGGAATACGCATTTATTGACATAAGTGATGATGAACTATCTAAAAATCATCTCAGACATATGGTAGGTGGAAGATTACCAGTGAATTTTAAAGAGATGGATAATAGAAACTTTGTAGAACTTCTATACAGATTTGAGTTTCCTGAAAGACCTGGAGCATTAATAAATTTCTTAAATAATATGAAATCTAATTGGTCTATAAGCGTATTCCACTATAGGAATTATGGTGCTGATGTAGGGAAAATTGTTATTGGAGTTTTAATTGATAGAAATGAAATTTTAGAGTGGAATAAATTTGTAAGAATTCTAGGCTATAAATTCTGGGACGAAACTCAAAACGATACATATAAATTATTCCTTGGTGCAACAGAATATATTTAAGGTAAATTAGGAATGATTTAGGTAAAAAAAATCAATCAATCTGATCTAAATACCACGCCAAAATCTGATATAGATCTAGTTACAAAAGTTGAAGCTGTTCTATATTTGAAAGGCAGACCAATAACAAAAAAGGATCTTTCAGAAATTACTAATTCTGATATTAACTCGATTAATGATGCAATCATAGATCTTAAAAATAAATACTCTAATCCCAACTCAGCTATTGAATTAAATGCAGTTAATAATAGTTATTCTCTCGAATTAAAATCCAGTCTTAATGAATTCGTCGATGATTTACTTCCTTCTGATTTGAAAACATCCGAATTAAGGACATTGGCAACTATTGCGATCAAAAAAAAGATCCTGCAATCGGATCTTATACTTCTTAGAGGTTCAGGAGCCTATGATCATATTAAAGAATTATTAGAAAAGAAATTTATCGTCAAGCGGAAGCAGAAAGATGGTAGATCATATTGGTTATCATTATCAGAAAAGTTTTTTCAAACTTTTGCTGTAAGTAATGAATATCTCTCAAATATAGGTGGCAGTAATAATAAGCAGCAATAATAAGTAAATGTTAGGATGTATTAAATTTCCAAAAATAATGTTATCTGAGATTTTTGCAGTTCTGGGCCAAACTCTATCAATTTATTCATTCATATTGATAATAAGAATTTTACTTACATGGTTTCCAGGTATTGATTGGAGTAACGGTGTTTTATCTGCATTAACTTCTATCACAGATCCTTATTTAAACATTTTTAGAGGTATTATCCCTCCAATAGGTGGATTTGATATTTCATCATTATTAGCTTTTTTACTTTTAAATGTTATTCAAAACTTAATTACAAATCTCCAGTATGCAAGTTTGGGTTATAGCTAAATTTATCTATCGTCCCCAGAACCGCTTATCAACCCTTTAGAAGCTCTTAATTTCAATTTTTCTAGGTTTTGTATAGCAACATCCTCTAAATTAAAATTTAATTCAGTACAAAGATTTGATATGTACCACAAAACATCTCCCAACTCTTTTTTAATACCTAATTTTGATTCTTTATCAAATATTCCATTTTTATCTCTTATAACTTTTTTTACTTTTTCTGCTACCTCACCAGCTTCTCCAACTAAACCAAGAGTTGGGTAAATATTATTTGAACCTAAATCTGGATATTGTGCAGTTTCTCTAGCTTTTTTCTGATAAGTTTTAAAATCCATGACTTAAATAACTAACTTTGGATATGGTAAATTTATTTATATCTAGCAATATTATCTATATATGTCGAATATTGATTTAAAAAGAAGAACAAAAATAGTAGCAACTATTGGCCCTGCAACTCAAACTGAAGAGATAATTACAGATTTAATTAAAGCTGGAGTAACTACATTCAGATTAAATTTCTCACATGGAGATCATAAAGATCATGCTGAGAGGATAAAAACCATAAGGGAAGTATCAAAAAAGCTAGATATTGATATTGGAATATTGCAAGATCTTCAAGGACCCAAAATAAGATTAGGGCGATTTAAAGATGGTCCAGTAAAAGTTAAAAAAGGTGATAAATTCACACTTACATCGAATGAAGTCGAATGTACAAATACTATTGCAAATGTAACTTACGACAAACTTTCTCAAGAGGTTAGCGAGGGAAAAAGAATACTATTAGATGATGGTAAAATAGAAATGATTGTAGAAAAAGTAGATATAAAAGCTAATATTTTAGAGTGCCTAGTAACTGTAGGGGGAGTTCTTTCTAACAATAAAGGGGTTAATTTCCCTGATGTTCAATTATCAGTAAAAGCATTAACAGAAAAAGATAAAGAGGATTTAAAATTCGGATTATCTGAAGGAGTTGATTGGATAGCCTTAAGTTTCGTAAGAAATCCATCCGATATAAACGAGATAAAAGATTTAATTAACAAAAATGGACATTCCACTCCTGTAGTAGCAAAAATAGAAAAATTTGAAGCAATTGATCAAATTGATACAGTATTACCCTTATGTGATGGGGTTATGGTTGCAAGAGGTGATTTGGGAGTTGAAATGCCTGCTGAAGAAGTTCCTCTTTTACAAAAGGAATTAATAAGAAAAGCTAATTCATTAGGTATTCCAATAATTACAGCGACTCAAATGCTTGATTCTATGGCTTCTAACCCAAGACCAACTAGGGCCGAAGTTAGTGATGTTGCAAATGCAATTCTGGATGGTACAGATGCTGTAATGCTTTCAAACGAAACTGCAGTTGGTGATTATCCTGTAGAGGCTGTTGAAACGATGGCAACCATAGCAAGAAGAATTGAAAGGGATTATCCACTTAAGGCTATTGAAAGCCACTTACCAAGTACGATCCCAAATGCTATTAGTGCAGCAGTAAGTAATATAGCTAGACAACTAGATGCAGGAGCTATAATCCCTTTAACAAAATCAGGTTCTACCGCTCGAAATGTAAGCAAGTTCAGACCACCAACGCCTATCTTGGCAACTACTACAGAAAGGAGTGTAGCAAGAAGATTGCAACTTGTTTGGGGAGTTACTCCATTAGTAGTTAAAAATGATGAAAGAACAGCAAAAACTTTTAGTTTAGCTATGCAAATTGCTCAGGATATGGGGGTACTAAATCAAGGAGATTTAGTAGTTCAAACCGCAGGTACATTAACTGGAATAAGTGGCTCTACTGATTTAATAAAAGTCGGTTTAGTAAGAAAAATTGTATCAAGAGGAATTTCAATAGGAGAAATCGGAGTTACAGGTAAAGCAAGAATAATTAAAAATAATCTTGATTTATCCTTGATTTGTCCTGGAGAAATATTATTTGTTCCGAAGGAATTAATGAAAAATATTCCACTTAGTAAAAATATTGCAGGTATTGTTACGAACCAAAATGTAAATGATGTTTATGCTTTGTTTAACAAAAATAATAAAAAGATTTCTACAATTTGTAATTTAGAAAGTATGGATAAACATCAAATCAGTAATGGCGACCTTATTACACTCCAGCTTAATGAAGGTGTTATATACATGGGACAAATTGAAGATGATGATGCAATAGATAAATATAAATATGTCTAGGAATATCTCAATAAAAGAAGCCTTAGGCATGGCCACAAAAACATTAGTTTCGAACAAATTGAGAAGTTCGTTAACAATGCTGGGGATAATTATAGGGAATGCTTCAGTTATTACACTTGTTGGACTTGGTAGAGGTGCTCAAACATTAGCAAAAAACCAATTAAGTAATTTAGGTGCAAATGTTTTATTCATTGTTCCCGGTAATAATGACACAAGAAGAAGAGGTATTTCATTTCCTAAAAATCTAGTTTTAGAAGATGCAGTAGCAATAAACAATCAAGTACCAACAGTTAAAAAAGTAGCTCCTCAAATCTCTGCTAACGAAATAGTGCAGTCAAATTCTAAAAGTTTAAATATATCAATTGCTGGAGTTACTCCTGAATTCCTTGAAGTAAGAAGCTTTGAAGTAGATAAGGGTAGATTTTTATCAAAAAGTGATGTTAATAGTGCAAGAAGTTATGTTGTAATAGGTCCTGATCTTAAAGACGAATTTTTCAAAGATAAATCTTCATCACTTGGAAAAAAAATCAGAATTAAAGACCACACTTATGAAATTATCGGAATATTAAAACCAAAAGGTGCTGTATTTGGAAGTAATCAAGACAAAAATGCTTATATTCCATTAACAACCATGGTCAACAGGATTACAGGGAAGGACCCGACATATGGAGTAAGTTTAAGCTTCATCAGCGTTGAAGCGATAAATAAAAATTCAACTAGCGCCGCTAAATTTCAGATTACTAACTTATTAAGGCAAAGACATAAAATAATCAGAGATGATGACTTTGCGGTTAGATCACAAGAAGATGCATTGAATATAGTAACCAACATAACGAGTGGATTAACTTTTTTATTGGCTGGTATTGGGGCAGTATCTTTAGTGGTTGGAGGCATAGGAATCATGAATATTATGCTTGTTTCTGTAAGCGAAAGGACTGAAGAGATTGGACTAAGAAAAGCAATAGGAGCAAAACAGTCAGATATATTAATTCAATTTTTAATTGAGGCATTGATTTTGTCTACAATTGGAGGATTAATAGGAACAACGACGGGATTGTCGGGTGTTTTTCTTCTATCTCTGATAACACCACTTCCTGCATCAGTAGGAATTACAACTACTTTTTCCACCATGATCATTTCAGGATCAATTGGTTTAATCTTTGGCGTTTTACCAGCAAAAAGAGCTTCTAAATTAGATCCAATTGTTGCATTGAGAAGTTTATAAATAGAATTTATAATAATGCTCAATTTTTATAAATTAATTGAGATACTGGTGAGTCTTCAATCATTAGTAATAACATCAATGTTACCTGTTTATATTCCACTACCTTTTATCTATAAATCTAGTAATAACATTGAGTTTCCTATTACATGGCAAATTCCAGCCATAATTTTATTAACTCTTATATTTCATAGAAGAGTTGTTTTTAGAGCATTATCTATATATTTAATTTTGGGATTGTTTATTTTTCCTGTATTTTATCAAGGAGGTTCAATAGGTTATTTGCTCACTCCAAATTTTGGTTATTTATTAGGTTTATATCCATTAATAAAAATAATTGATGATTTAAATAATAGAAATAAGATAAAAGTTGGAAACTTTTTAAAAAATGGATTTATAGCAATAAGTGCTATGCATTTAACTGGAATAGTTTACAACTTAATACAAATTATATCCTACAGTAAATTTAATTTATTTTTATATAATTTAGGGAAATACTCCTTAGGTAAGATTGGATATCATTTTTTAATGCTTTTTCCACTTTTATTACTTATTAAACCTATAGAACGTTTAAAACGGAGCAATTAATGATCAATAAAATACAAACAAAAATATATTTTTTATCTTTAAGTATTTTTATTGTCCTAATAGATCAATTTACGAAATATTTAATGATTTATAATAAAAAATTATTTATTAATAAAGATTTTCTTTTATTCAAATTAGACTTTGTAGAAAATTACGGGGCAGCATTTAATATATTTAGTGGTAGTAGAATATTTTTATCTTTTATAAGTATTTTGTTTTCAATAATACTTATTTATTTAATATTTAGGAAAAATACTTTAAACTTATTCGATCTGTATTCTTATAGCTTTATTCTTGGCGGAACTATTGGCAATGGCATAGATAGGATATATAAAGGTTTTGTTGTTGATTTTATAAATTTAAATATTGTAAATTTTCCAGTATTTAATATTGCTGATATATCTATTAATATTGGTTTTATTTTTTTAATTTATAACATTTTTAAAAATAATAGATAATATGAATTACTTGAAATTAAAATATATAAAATATACTTTTTTAATATTATTACTTTATATTTTATTATCGATAATTATAAGAATAGTAAATATTTATACCCTTATATTATTAATAATAATAATTTATATCTTTTATAATATTGATAAAAAATTATTTAAGAAAATAGTTTATAAAGTTATATATAAAAATAAGAAAAATACACTTTCATTCAAAAACACATATGGTGCTGCCAAGATAAGTTTAGAAGGGGTCGAGAAAATTAATAAAAAAATTAATGATAAAGTAAAAGTTGAATTGTTAAATTACCAAAAAAATAAACTAGAGTCCCAATTAAAAACAGGAGATTATAAAGTTACTCTTTTTGGAGCAGGTTCCTCAGGAAAAACTTCTATAGCAAGATCTTTATTGAAAAATATTGTCGGACAAACTTCCGCAAAAATAGGTACAACAAAGCAAATTAATAGTTATAAAATTCGCATCCCAATCTTAAAAAGAAATATTAATATAGTGGATACTCCGGGTTTGTTCGAACCATCTAAATTAGGAGAAGAAAGAGAAAAAGAAACGATTATACAAGCATCAAATTCCGACTTAGTTCTTTTTGTGTTAGATCAGGACATAAATAAATACGAAAACTATTTAATTAAAGAATTATTAAAATTAAGAAAAAAAATAATAATAGTTCTAAATAAATGTGATTTAAGGTCTAGAGACGAAAATAACCTCATTGAAGAAAATATAATCTCTATAACTTCCGCTAGAAAAAATAGAATTACAGTTGTTCAAACAATTGCAGTACCTCAACAATCTCCCTATATAAAATCAGATGCTATAAATATAGTTCCAGATGTAGGAAGTTTATTTAGAGAAATAATTGAAACGCTCGATAATAATGGTGAAGAGTTATTGGCGGATAATATTCTTTTTCGATCAAACAAGTTAGGTATTAAAAGTAAAAATTTCGTGCAAGAACAAAGATATTTAATGTCAAATAAAGTGATTAATAAATACATGTGGATTACAGGAGGAGTAATACTAGTTAATCCACTACCAGCTGTTGATTTCCTTACTACTACCTCAGTAAACATTCAAATGATAATGGAATTATCAAAAATATATGAAATAAAGCTTACAAAAAAAGATGCAAAAGATTTGGCAACATCATTGCTGAGTGCATTGGCTAAACAAGGAATACTAAAAGGGGGGCTCGCCATTATTTCTCCTGCTTTAGCTACAAGCTTGACTAAGATATTATTATCTAAATCTATACAGTCAGTTACAGCAGGCTGGCTAATAAGAATAGTAGGACTAAGTTTGATTGAATATTTTAAAAATGGGCAAGATTGGGGAGATGGAGGAATTCAAGAAGTCGTAGATAAAATCTATAGGATAAGTAAAAGAGAGGAAATTTTAAACAACTTCGTAAAAGAAGCCATTTCTAAAATTGAAATGAAAAATTATTTTAAATCAAATAAAAGTTTACCTCCATTTACTATGTAAAATTGGATAATTGATCATTTAGATAAGTTCTGAAATCAAAGATAGTTATTAGGAGTAAATAAGCAATACAAATAGCTATAGATATAAACCCTGTTACTATTGCAATAATTTTTGGTCTACCCATATTCATAAGTTAAGTATCTAAAAGTCTCAAAAGTTCTTCAATATGAGATTCTTTTGTATTGTAATTTCCCATTACAACCCGTAAAAAATATTTACCTTTAAATTTTGGTCTAGAAAGCATAAAATTATTTTTAATTAGTTCATTAACTTTAGTTTGAGTCCATGTATCAGAGTCTTTTGGCTCAAGTTTCTTTGGTATGAATGAAACAATATGAAGAGGACCAGAATATATGTCAAATTTATTTTTACTGATATTTTTTATAAAAAAATCTTTTCTTTTAATTGATGAATTTAATATATTTTCTATTCCATTCAAACCTAAAAAACGTAACCCAAGCCATAGTTTGATAACTTCTGCAGGTCTAGAACCTTGTATGCCTATTTCTCCTCTATTTATAATATTATCTTTAGATGATATATATGGTAGTCCTGTATTATAAGTATTTTCTAAAGTACTCATATTTGAAACCAATAACAAGGATGAAGTCTTTGTAATGCCAATGATTTTTTGTGGATTTATCGTTATCGAATTAGCCTGATTAATATTATTTAAACCTTCTATTGGAAAAGAAGTTATAGCAAAAATCCCTCCAATTGAACCATCAATATGAAACCATATGTTCCTTTGTTTACAGATTTCACTAATTTCTTTAATAGGATCAATGGCTCCTCTTATAGTCGTCCCAAGGGTGGCAACAATAGCAAATATTTTTTTATTTTCTATTGAACATTTTTCTAAAGACTTTCTGAGATCATTTATATCCATTCGACCTTGATTATCAGTTTTAATCCTGACAAGATTAGTAGTATCTAGACCCATCACTCTTATACATTTAACGAAGGATGAATGAGCATCTTCACTAAGAAGTAATACAGAATTAGGATTTGTACCTAATCCAGCATTATTTCTAGCAGCTATAAGTGCATTCAGATTACTTAATGTACCTCCGCTAGCAGCTATACCTCCTGAGAAATCATTAAACCCTATTTTCTTGGCAAACCATTTGCATAATGAATCCTCAAGCAAAGTTACACTTGGTGATAACTCGTAAGCTAAAAGATTATTATTTAGACCAGCAGCAATTAAATCTCCCAAAATAGAGAAAATCAAAGGTGGGGGATCAAGATGAGCTAGTGAGCCAGGATGAACAGGATTAAATGAATTATTTAAAAGAGATTCAATCTCAGGAAACAAATCGTCTTCAGAATTACCATCTTCTGAAGGCATAATATACTTGAAACTCTCATCACAAGGTAAAGGACCATTTTTATCAGCTTTAGAGAACCATTCACAAAGAATTTGACTTGTTCTATTAAGAAGAGTAATCAATTTGTCATTAGTCCCTAAATATGAGGGGAAATATATATCTTTATTATTAATTAAATCTTCAGCCATCAGATAAGATATCTATTAATAATTCTATTCTTAATATTGGTAAATGAGATATATTTTTGAAAATGAAAATAGTAATAAAGATCAACAAAAAAAAACAAATATTGCGAAATACACTTTGTGGATGAATTCGATATTAAGAAGATCCAATGAAATTGGAAAAGTTGAGCTACCAATCTGTGCAATAATTTTGGATGAAAGAGGAAGATGTATCGGGAGAGGGGTTAACAGGAGGAATACAAATAGAGACCCATTAGGTCATGCAGAGATAATGGCACTTAGGCAGGCATCTCTTATAAAAAATGATTGGAGATTTAATGAATGTACTATTATCACAAATTTAGAACCTTGCACTATGTGTTCCTCTGCTCTTATACAAGCGAGGATGGGTATAGTAATTTTCGGGGCTTACGATAAGAAAAGAGGTGGATTAGGTGGCTCAATTGACCTATCAAAACATAAAAGTGCTCATCACAAAATGGAAATTATGGGAGGTATTCTAGAAGATGAATGCAGTAAAATTTTACAACTATGGTTTAAAAAGTTGAGGACTCAAAAATAGAAAATTTCTTTAATTCAGTATCAAAAAGGTTTAATAATCTATCAACATTCTCATCGCTTGAATTAAAACCCATTAAACCTATACGCCATACCTTACCAGACAATTCTCCAAGTCCATTTCCTATCTCTATTCCAAAATTTCTTAAAAGATGGTTCCTAAATCCATCTCCGTCAACAGCTGGAGGAATCTTAACTGTTGTTAAAGTTGGTAATCTATAATCGTTTGCTACATGTAATTCCATGCCTAAACTTTCTAAACCATTCCATAGTTTCATTGCATTACGATTATGTCTATTCCAAATATTCTCTAAACCCTCGTTTGCGATTAATCGTAAACCTTCGCGTATAGCAAAATTCATATTTACGGGCGCAGTATGATGGTAAACACGATCAGAACCCCAATATTTATTTAATAGGGATAAATCTAAATACCAATTAGGTACTTTTGTTTTTCTTGAACTTAGTTTTTCTTCGGCTCTTTTATTCATTGTAAAAGGGCTTAATCCTGGGGGGCAACTTAATCCCTTCTGACTACAACTATAAGCTAGATCAATTTTCCATTCATCAATTAATAATTCTAATGCTCCAAGTGAAGTAACAGCATCAACTAAAAATAAGCAGTTATTTTTTCTACATATATCTCCAATACCATCAAGAGGTTGTAAAACACCACTTGAGGTTTCAGCATGGACAATAGCAAAAATAGCAGGTTTTTTAGTCTCTATTTCATACTTAATTTCCTCATAAGTAAAAGCCTCACCCCATGGTTTATCCATAACAGAAACTTGAGCTTTATATCTAGTTGCCATATCAACTAATCTATTTCCAAAATATCCTTTTTTAGCAATCAAAATTTTTTCGCCTTCTTCAATAAAATTAGCTATTGAAGCTTCCATAGCTGCACTACCAGTACCACTCATTGGGAGTGTAAGACGATTATTGCACTGCCAGGTATACCTTAAAAGTTGCTGTACATCAGACATCAATGAAATATATGCTTCATCTAAGTGACCAATAGGATTCAAAGAAAGAGCGCTTAAGACTTCTGGATGAGCATTGGAAGGCCCTGGCCCTAATAAAAGTCTAGAAGGAACATAAGTCTTTGAAAAATGAGATAGATTCTCTTTATTTAAAACTGGAAAAAGTTTTGCTTCTGTCAAAGCATTATATTCAATTACTTTTAAATTAGACTAATATTGTCACTTAAGCGATGTTTATTTATAGAAATTAATTCAATTTAAATAATTAAGTAAATAATTATTAAAGTTATAACTTGAAACACTGAAAGAAGACATCTAGTGTTCAAAAAAGTTACGGTTGATACAAAATAAGAGTCATCAAGTAATTAATTTCATAGAAGGTATCTCAAAAGTTATGTCTAAATCTCCACAAGATGTTTTAAGTCAAATTAAAGACGAAGGAATTGAACTGATCGATTTAAAATTCACAGACATCCATGGTAAATGGCAACATTTAACTCTTACGTCAGACATGATAGAAGAGGATTCATTTACAGAAGGTCTAGCATTTGATGGTTCATCAATAAGAGGTTGGAAAGCAATTAATGCCTCAGATATGTCAATGGTTCCTGATGCAAGTACGGCATGGATAGATCCTTTTTATAAGCATAAAACTTTAAGTATGATTTGCTCTATTCAAGAGCCTAGAAGCGGTGAGCCATATGATAGATGTCCAAGATCATTAGCTCAAAAGGCTTTAAAATATTTAGAATCTACCGGGATAGCCGACACAGCATTTTTTGGACCAGAGCCAGAATTCTTCTTATTTGATGATGTCAGATATGATTCAAAAGAGGGTTCTTGCTTTTATAGTGTAGATACTATCGAAGCTCCATGGAACACAGGAAGAATTGAAGAAGGTGGAAATTTAGGATACAAGATCCAATATAAAGAGGGTTATTTTCCAGTTTCTCCAAATGATACTGCTCAAGATATCAGATCTGAAATGCTTCTTTTAATGGGTGAATTAGGTATACCTACTGAAAAGCATCACCATGAAGTTGCAGGTGCCGGTCAACACGAACTTGGAATGAAATTCGATTCGTTAATAAATTCTGCTGATAATGTAATGACTTATAAATACGTTGTTAGGAACGTTGCAAAAAAATATGGAAAAACTGCAACGTTTATGCCTAAGCCCGTTTTCAACGATAATGGTACAGGAATGCATGTTCACCAAAGTTTATGGAAGAGTGGGCAACCACTATTTTTTGGTGAAGGAGCATATGCAAACTTATCTCAAACAGCAAGATGGTACATCGGAGGCATACTTAAACATGCCCCTTCTTTCTTAGCATTTACTAACCCAACTACAAATAGTTATAAACGATTGGTTCCTGGATTCGAAGCACCTGTAAATTTAGTTTATTCTGAGGGCAATAGATCAGCTGCAGTAAGAATACCTTTAACAGGTCCAAGCCCCAAAGCTAAAAGATTAGAATTCAGATCAGGTGATGCACTTGCCAACCCTTACTTAGCATTCTCTGTAATGATGCTTGCTGGTATTGATGGAATTAAAAATCAAATTGACCCTGGTGATGGAGTAGATGTAGATTTATTTGAACTTCCAGCTGATGAACTTGCAAAAATTGATACAGTACCTTCATCTTTAAATGATTCACTTAATGCTCTAAAAGCAGATAAGGATTATCTATTAGCTGGTGGCGTATTTACTGAAGATTTTATTGATAACTTTATCGATATAAAATACGAAGAGGTTCAACAATTAAGACAAAGGCCTCATCCACATGAATTCTTCATGTATTACGATGCATAATTAAAAGAACGCAATAGTTTAAATTAATCAATTTGAGAAATATCACAAAATATTCTCAAATTGATTTTTTTTTTGTTGGAATATAGATATATAAATTTAAAAATGGCTAGGGAATCTATTTCAAAAATTGCATATAAAACGCTACAACAAAGTAAAAGCATTGCAGGTTTCGCTCACAAGCAGATCAGTTCAAGATTAATGAATTTTATTCTTCCCGATGCGAAGCTTGAAAATTTTGATATAGATAAGGTTCTTCTAATGCAAATCCAAAATTCAATGGATAACTTAAGAGAAGAAGACTGGAATGATGCAGAAAAAAATATATATCCAAAAAAATTATTGTTTGACGAACCATGGCTTAGATATCTAACTCAATATCCTAAAATTTGGCTCGATATGCCAAATACATGGGATAGGCGCAGAAAACAAAACTTTGATGATCTTCCAAAATCAATTGATAAAGATAATTATCCTCAATATTACTTAAGAAACTTTCATCATCAAACTGATGGTTATTTATCAGATTTTTCAGCTAGCATTTATGACCTACAAGTAGAGATACTATTCAATGGAAGTGCCGACTCAATGAGGAGAAGAATAATTAAGCCAATAAAAGAAGGTCTTAAATTTTTTAACAATAGAAAAAAAAGTTCTATAAATATACTTGATGTGGCTACAGGATCAGGAAGAACATTAAAACAATTAAGAGCCGCATTTCCAAAAGAAAAAATTACAGGAATTGATTTATCTGATTCATACTTAAAAGAGGCAAGTAGATATATTTCAGATTTAGATGGGGATTTAATTCAGTTAATAAAAGGTAATGCTGAAGAATTACCTTTTGAAAATGATAGTTTTCAATGCATTTCTTGTGTTTACTTATTTCATGAATTACCTAGAACAATTAGAGCTAAAGTATTAAATGAATTCTTTAGAGTTCTTGAACCTGGAGGGATATTAGTATTAGCTGATTCAATTCAAATAAGTGATTCACCTGACTTTACATCAGTAATGGAAAGCTTCTATAAATCCTTTCATGAGCCTTTTTATTGTGATTACATAAAAGAGGATATAAATTCCAAAATAGAGGAAGTTGGGTTTAAAAATGTAAAATCAAATTCCTTTTTTATGACCAAAGTATGGTCTGCTGTAAAGTAAATAAAAACATCTATGACCTATTGGGATAAAGATACTATTCAGCTTGTTCAAAGTCTTAATGACAAATTAAAGATAGATCATTCTAAATGGCATAAAGATAAAGGGAATAAATATAAACGATCTGCAGAACTAATTTCGGCGGGATTATGCCATTTAATTATTTCTTGTAATGAGAATCAAACTATTGAGTATATAGAAGAAAGTGTTAAATGGTTAAAAGAAATTAACGTGGATCAACCTTGCCCTAGCAAAAATCACCTTTTTAAAGCTAACTGAAGCCTATTACCTTTACTACTCCATCTAATATCATCAAAACATTCATTAATAATGTATAGGCCACGGCCACTTACACTACTTATTTTTTTTGGTAATTTATACTCTCTTTTTTTAATATCTAAACCATTACCTTGATCTTGAATTTGCCAAACACACCAATTAGGAGTAATTATTCTTCTTACTCTAATATTTTTTTTAGGGTCCAATTTATTTCCATGTTTTACTGCGTTAACTAGAGCTTCATGTAAACCAAGTTTAATAAGATAGCTTGATTGAGAATTATTAATAGGTTCTAATAATTGATCAACAAATTCATTTAACTGTAATGATGATTCGAATTCGTAGTGTGACCAGTTAATTCTTGGTCTTTTAAAAAATTTTTTTAAAATATTTTTGCCCCGAAGTAAGGACATAATAATATTTTGATACTTTCTTAATTTTAACTTATTGAATACCTCAATTTAAAGAATATTATTATGTCTATCTGCTATAGCAGGATGCCGTAGGATGGAGTCCATAAGTCTTACTCCTCTAAGTTGATTTATTAAAGGCATATGTCCATCAGGAGCATCCAATGACCAGCAAAAAGATCCAGGATATCTAGTCCATAAGCCGTCTTTTTTCCAACCTATTTTCGGCCACATTAATTCATATTTTTTACCTACTGATTTTAATATCTTTGCCTGAATTGAGAATCCAAATCTTCCAGTAGAATAAATTGTCCATAATCTATCTATTGTTTCTAGATCTTTACCTGACATATTCTTAACTTCACTATAGAAAACATATCCACGTTTTTCAGCTAATTTACCAGCTAATTTTCGTAAATAGGAACTTGTTAATCTATCTGCCTCTTCAAATTTTTGCTCAACCAACATCAATTGCAAATCATCATAATTAATTTCAATATCTGAATATGTATTAAACCAATTCTTAAATTTTGAGTTTTCAAAGAATTCAGGCTTAGATTTTTTTAAAACTTGTAATATCCACCCAGCAGCCCAGTCATCTCCATCACTATCAAAGATATCAAACAGTGAAGGTCCAAGATTAAAAATATTTTCGACTTCAGATTCTATTTGAGTTAATGAATTTATTCTTTTTCTTTGATTAGAATCTACAAATTTTTTTATAAAATCTAATGTAGCATTATTATAGTTATCTTGTTCTTTGTTATTCATTTTAAAAAATCAATCTAAAAAAATAAAACTATCCATGTATTTCAAAAGAAAAGAACTAGAGAAATTTAGAAGTTTTAAAGGACCACTTATAGATGTTAGAAGCCCGAGTGAATATTATAAAGGACACCTGCCTAATTCTATTAATATTCCACTATTTGATAATGATGAGAGATCTATAATTGGCACGATTTATAAAAAAGAAGGAAGAAAAACAGCAGTCATAGAAGGATTAAAATTTCTTGAAAAAAAAATAAATTTACTTCTTGATATGTTCTTCATGAGTATTGAGTCTTATAAAACTATTCCTAATAGTAAAGAATTTTTTGTCAGAATATATTGCTCTAGAGGAGGAATGCGTTCACAAAGCATTGCTTGGCTTCTAGAAAAATATAAATTAAATCTCATTACACTTAATGGAGGATACAAAATATATAGAAGATGGGTATTAGATAGTTTTACAAAAAAGTTAAAAATTGTTGTTATTGGAGGGAAAACAGGCACTGGGAAGACAAGATTATTATCATTACTAGAGAAAAATAAATATCAAACTATTGATCTTGAAGGATTTGCTTGTCATAGAGGAAGTACATTTGGAGGTTTAGGAATGAAAGAACAACCTTCAAATGAACAATTTGAAAATAAAATTGCAGAAAAATTAAATTCTTTTAAATACTCTAATAATATTTTTGTAGAAGCTGAAAGTGCTAATATAGGAAAATGCAAAATCCCTCATGAATTTTTCAATCAGATGAAAAATTCTAGGAGGATTGAAATTATAAGGAGCGAATCTAATAGGTTAGATGAGTTAATAAATACGTATAGTGTTTTTAAGAAAGAGGAACTCCAAGAATCTGTATTAAGAATAAAAAAAAGATTAGGACCGCAAAGAACAAAAATAGCTCTTGAATCAATTAATACTGAGAAATGGGACTTAGTTTGCAAATCAGTTCTGGATTATTACGATAAATGTTATGAATATGAAAAGGTTGGCAAAAAAAATATAGAGTTAATAGATTTAACAGACAAAAAATATGACGAAAGGATCTTAGAGTTAATAAATAATGTTTTATAAAATAATTACAAACGAATGCGAAAAAAATTTCTTAGTATAAAAAATTATTAACCGAATATTATGACAGCAAATAAAACCGCAAAAATACAATTTTATGAAGGAACTAATGAACCAGTAGTACCTGAAATAAGATTGACTAGGAGTAAAGATGGTACTACCGGCCAAGCATTATTTTTGTTCGAAAAACCTCAGGCATTGTCTTCAATTACAGACGGTGAAATCACGGGTATGCGTATGATTGATTCTGAAGGTGAGATACTTACTAGGGAAGTTAAAGTAAAGTTTGTTGATGGAGAACCCATATTTTTAGAAGCAGTTTATATTTGGAAGAACACATCAGACTTTGACAGATTTATGAGATTTGCAAATAGTTATGCCAAATCAAATGGATTAGGATATTCTGAGAAGAAGTAGAATATATTGAAAATTGAATAGTTCATCATATTTCAAGTTAGTAGTAATTTTAATCACTTCGTTAATAATTTGGACTTTGAGAGATTTTCTACTCTTAATTATTTGTTCTTTAGTAATTTCAAATATCGTATGTAATTTATGTAATCAAATTCAAAAGGGTTTGAAAATTCCCCGATGGTTTTCTTTGTGTCTTGTCTTAACTGTTATATCGGTAATAGTATTTACTATTTTCATTCTTGTATTGCCTCCATTTATAAAAGAATTCAATGAAATTCTGGTTGATATTCCAAATGGCTTATCAAAAATAAATATATTGATAAATACAAATCTGAATAAATTTAATAGTTTTTTTTATGGAGAACAATCAGAAAATGTTATAGACATTTTCAACCTTATAAATAATATAGTTGCTATTCCAGATGCCTCAACGATAGCAAAAGCTATTCAAGAAAGTTTTAAGAATTTAATAAATATAGCTGGAAATCTGGGTTCAGGTCTTTTGAAATTAATATTCGTATTAGCAGTGAGTTTGATGATTTCTATTGAACCAAAACAATATAAAGAAAATATACTTTTATTAATTCCAAAAAATTATCGCAACAAATTTAGAAATATTCTAGAAAAATGCAATATTGCATTAGCAAATTGGACCTTTTCTATGGTGATAAGCTCATTATCAGTAGGTCTATTATCATTAATAGTTTTATCCATATTAGATGTCAAATATGTTGTCTCAAATGCTTTAATAGCAATGGTTCTTAATATAATTCCAAATATAGGTCCAGTTATTAGTGGTATATTTCCAATCTCAATTGCACTACTAGATAATTTTTGGAAACCACTGGCCGTTTTAGGAGCTTATGTAATCATTCAAAATATTGAAAGTTATATAATAATGCCATCTATAATGAAGAAAAAAGCAAACTTACTTCCAGGGTTGACATTAATATCACAATTTGGGTTTACCTTCATTTTTGGTCCATTAGGCTTAATACTATCTCTTCCATTAGCTGTAGTAATACAGGTTTTAATCAAAGAATCATTTAAAGATATTTAAAAACTACTTTGTTAATTTTTTGTATAAATATGGGTAGGAAAAAAGTATAAAGAAAGCTAAAGGATGTTTACCTAAAGCAAAATTTAGTGAACTAAAAGTAAAATGATCAAATAATATTCTTAACTCAGTAGAAAGATCTATCACCACTAACGAAAATAAAATTATCAAATAATAATTAAATTTCATAAAACTAGAAACTTAAACTCAGTCTTTAAGTAACAAACATGGGGCAAGTAAAATACTTGAATAACTTCCAACTATAATACCTAATGATAAGGCCAAAGAAAACCAAAATAGCGAGTACGAACCAAAAAATATTATACTTATTAAAGGGATAAGGGTTGTAATACTGGTAAACGTTGTTCTCCTAAATGATTCGTTTACTGATAGTTGAATAGTTTTGTTATAGTCTTCCATTGATTTTAAATTCTCACGAATTCTATCAAAAATAACGACAGTATCATTTACAGAATAACCAGCAATAGTTAATAAGGACACAGCAAATAAACTATTAACCTCGACAGAAAATATAATACCCAACCAAGAGAATATACCGAAAACAATTAATAAATCATGGAATAAAGCTAATAATGCATATAATGCATATTTTTTATCAAATCTAATAGTTATATATAAAGATATTGCAAATAAAGAAACTAACAATGAAGTAACACAATTAGTAAGCAATCTTTTCCCAAGCTTTGGACCTATTAATCTTGAATCCTTACTCTCATAATTTAGAGGACCAATAATATTATCAAGATTAGTAATAAGATTATTTGATTCTTCGATACTCAAATAAGGTGTTCTTATTGAAATTAATTTATTATTATTTTGGAATTGTAATTTAATATTATTTAAAACTTTTTTATTTTTTGAGATCTCTCTTAAATTTTTTAAAACTGAATCAGGAGAAATATCAGAACATTCTTCTTCACAAACTCTCTCAATTCTTAATTCATTTCCACCAACAAAATCCATCCCTAAATTTATAGGTTTCTTATAAGAAGTATTAAAAGTTGAATATAAAATCCCTAAAAGACTCAACAAAATAAGAACAACTGAAAAAATAATTATCTTTCTTTTATTTTTTATTAGTTCAAGATTGTATTTCATGGAAAAAATTAGAAATTAAAAATTTAATTTGAAAAATTATTATTGGGTAGATAGAGATTTTTTTGTCTTAAAGATTGATATGTTGTAAAAAATCGCAAAATAGTTTTAGAACAATTTAATGAGGTAAACAAGCTTATTAAAACTCCTATACCTAATGTTGCCGCAAAACCTTTAACAAAATTTGTTCCTAATAAAAACAATACAAAACAACTTAGAAGAGTAGTAATATGACCATCAACTATGGATGAATTAGCTCTTTGAAAACCGCTATCAATAGATCTTGTAAGAGTATTACCGTCATATAATTCTTCTCTGATTCTCTCAAAAATTAAAATATTTGCATCAACAGCCATACCAATACTAAGTATAAGTCCAGATATTCCAGGTAAAGTCAAAGTCACAGGAATTAACGAATATAGGGCTAAGTTAAAGAAACCATAAAGTACTAAAGAAAGAACTGAAACAAAACCCAGAATTCTATAATTAAAAATCATAAATATACCAACAAAAATTAATCCGCTAATAGCTGCATAAAGACTTTTTAAAATATTTTTAGATCCCAACAAAGCTCCTATACTATTAGTCTCTACTATTTCAATTGGCAATGGCAATGAACCTCCTTTAAGTTGAACTTCTAATTCCCTAGCATTTTCAGCACTAAAATTACCGCTTATTGTTGCTGCTCCACCTGTGATCCCAGTATTAGCAAACTGATTGCCAACACTAGCTTCACTTATTGATTCGCCATCAAGAATGATTGCCAATAGTTTATTAGTGCCAGCAATTGACTTAGTAATTTCTGCAAACTTTTCACCTCCTGAATTACTAAAAGTTAATAAAACTTCCCAATTACTATTAGTTTGTTCTTGTCTCCTTCCTGCGTTAATAAGATCTTTACCAGATAAATCTGTTTTAATAAATAAATTTGTAATTTCTTTATCAACATACTTTTTAATTTCAATTAATTTTTCATATAAATCAACACTAGTAGATGAGTAATTTAATTCTTGCTCTATCTCTTTAAGATCATCTTGAATAATCTTTAAGAAATTTTCATCATATTGACTTTTTTCTGAAGAGGAATATTGTTCAATTAATTCCTTAATATACAATCTCTTAAGTTGCAAGGTTTTTAATTCTGTAGATGTTCCTTCTTTTTGAGTCCTAAATTCTAATAAAGCAGTCTTACCTAAAACTCTTGAAGCTACTAATGGATTTTGTTCTCCAGGTAATTCTAGAATCAATTGATCTCCACCAAGGGTTTGCAAGTTAGACTCTGAAACCCCCAAATTGTTTACACGTCTATCTATAACCGAATTTACAGCTTCAAGTTCTTCCTTCGTCACCTTACCTTCCTCTTTTATTATTTGTAGTGTAAGTTGAGAACCCCCTTTTAAGTCCAATCCCAACTGTAAGGGATAATTTATTAATAGATAAACAGATAACGTAATTAGAAATATTATAAAAAAAAGCCAGCCTTGCCTTTTTTTCATTGCCTATATACTCCCACTAAATAAATCTTCAACTTTTTCAACTATTTGATGTGGTTGGATTATTGTCAAATTCTCTAGATTTCCATTATACGGAGTTGGAATATCTTGACTAGATAATCTAATTGGTCGGGCGTCAAGATCATCGAAACACTCTTCTGTTATCAAGGCAATTAATTCTGCACCAATACCACCAGTCTTCATACATTCTTCAACAATAATTACTTTATTTGTTTTTCTTATTGATTTTGAGATGGTTTCCATATCAAATGGTTTTAAACTTATTAAATCGATTAACTCAACATCTATTCCTTTTTTTTCTAATTCTTCAACAGCTTTAAGGCAGTGATGTCTCATTCTTGAATAAGTCAATAAAGTAATATCTTTACCATCTTTTACAACGTCAGCCTGATCTAAAGCGCAAGTATAGTCGCCATCAGGTAATTCTTCAGACAAGTTGTACAGAAGAACATGTTCGAAAAACAAAACCGGATTATCATCTCTTATAGCGGCTTTCATTAAACCTTTAGCATTTGTAGGGGTGCTGCATGCCACAATCTTTATACCGGGAACAGCATGAAAATATGCTTCAAGTCTTTGACTGTGTTCAGCACCAAGTTGACGACCAACTCCTCCAGGTCCTCTAACAACTGCTGGTATTTTATAATTTCCTCCGCTTGTATATCTAAGCATACCCATATTATTTGATATCTGATTAAAAGCTAAAAGCAAAAACCCCATATTCATTCCCTCTACTATTGGTCTTAACCCAGTCATTGCTGCACCCACAGCCATACCTGTAAAACTATTCTCTGCAATTGGAGTATCTAATACTCTTAACTCTCCATATTTTTCATATAAATCCTTAGTTACCTTATAGGATCCTCCATATTGACCGACATCTTCACCCATAACGCAAACATTTACATCATTTGCCATTTCTTCATCAATTGCCTCTTTCAAAGCATTAAATAATAATGTTCCAGCCACAATTAATTACCTAATTAATCACATATACAATCCTACCACTTTGATTAATTTAACCTCCTTCAGCAAAGGTAATAAGTAGTAATACTGACAAAATCATTCCTGGTGAAAGCAAAAGTATTAAAAGTCCCAGATCATGTAAAGACATTCAAAGAAAGTATTTACCCAATAATATTGGCAATTTAACTGTTCTTCAGAAAAAAACTGCGAATAAATACAATAAAAAGTCCTATACCTATAAAAGCAAAAGAAAAAGTCAGCAAAAATGATAATCCAATTATTAAGGTATTAATACTAGAAGAAATATTTTGGACTATTTCAGAAGAATTAGATGGTTTATGTAATGAAAAATAAATTGCAATTTTATTACTTAAAAAATAAAAAAATATAAATAATAAAAAACTTGTAAAAGATCCTACAATAAAGTTTAACGGTCCTTTTTCGGGAATGTTTTTTTCAATATTCTCATTACTATTATCAGCCACAATAAATTTTTGTATAAAAAAATTTAAATGAATGTTATTCCCTTTTCAAGGAAAGTGCAAACCCACGAATCGTAACCTTTATTTCTAAATAATTTATAATTAGTAGTTAATTCTTTTTTAGCAATCTCTATATCTTTAAAGAGTGCAAAGCATGTAGGTCCTGATCCACTCATTGAAAATGTGAGACAATTTTTTAATTTAGAAAGTAAATATAATGCCTGCTTTACAGAATCATTTTCATTTTCAACAACTAACTGCAAATCATTTTTAATAGATAAATGTTGATTATTAAAATTTAAGTTGTTTAAACCATTATCTCTTAAATTTTCTCTTATGTTCTCAATCATTTCTCTATCAGTAAGATATTGATCACAAAATCTATTACTATATTTTTTATAAGTTTCAGCTGTAGATACTGATACATCTCGATTTTTTATAAGAATTACTCCATATTCAAAGTTTGAATCTAATTTCTCCAAAATTTCTCCTCTTCCAAAACATAATTGAATACCACCATTTATAAAAAAGGGAATATCAGATCCTAAAGTTGATGCTAATGAACATAATGTTTCTTGATCAAAGTTCAAATCCCATAATTTATTAAGACCAATTAATGTTGCTGCTGCATTACTGGATCCACCAGCTAATCCTGCGCCAATTGGAATATTTTTTCTTAAAAATACATTTGCACCGTAATTTGTATTTGATTTTTTCCTTAATAGATTTGCCGATTTAACAATTAAGTTATCATCAGATAAGCTTAAATCATTACAATCAGACTCAAGTTTAATTAAACCTTCATTATTAATTTCAAATTCTAAATAATCAGAAAGATCGATATTTTGCATAATCATTGCTAACTCATGAAATCCGTCCTCTCTTTTACCAATAACTTCAAGGTGCAAATTTATTTTGGCAGGAGATTTTATATTAATTTTCGTTTTAGCTGAATCTTGCATATACTTAAATTTTTATTTTTTAATTTTAATACAATTTTCTGCAAGCTTAATCCATTGGTCAATTGAAATATCTTGTGGTCTTAAATTAAAACAAACTTTTGAAGATTCAGATAATTCATTTATCTCTTCATTTGAAAGTATTGAATTAAGAGTATTTCTAAGCATTTTTCTTCTTGAATTAAATGAAATCCGAAGAAGTTTATCTATATATTTTTCTAGGCTAATTTCTAATCTTAAATCATTTTTAATTGGTTCGAAAACTACTAAAGAAGAAAAAACTTTTGGAGGCGGACTAAATGATGAAGGCGGAACATCACATATTCTTTTTATTTTTGATAATAGTTGCATCCTTATACTAAGCGCCCCAGCATTGGGACTACCTTCTTTTGACAAAATCCTATCTACAACGTCTTTCTGCATCAAAAATATTATTTTTTCGTAATTATAGTTTCTTATAATGCCCAATCGACCTATGAAAATATCCAATATTGGTCCAGTTATATTGTAAGGAATATTTGCAATCACTTTTGTAATCTTCTTATTAATCGAATCTAAATTTACAGAAAGAATATCTCCCTGCTGCAGCGAAAACTTATCATTATTATTGAATTTATCATTTAATAAATTTATTAAATCTTTATCTAATTCAATTGCATGTAATTTTTTAATTTCTGAATTTAACAACTTAGACGTTAAAGCTCCTTTGCCAGGACCAATTTCTAAAATAAAGTCATTTTCATTAAGAACAGCAATTTCTTTAATTTTTTCTAATATTTTTTTATTTACCAACCAGTGTTGTCCAAATCTTTTTTTTTGATGATAGTTTTTAGAATTCATCTAAAAGATAAATAATATGTTTAAATTAAATATGAATTTATTTAATACTTTATATCATGAGCTTATCAAAAAAAAATTTAGATAAACTCAATAAATTAAAAAAAAAGAAAAATTTAAATAACGAAAGTAAAAATATAAATAATTACACAAATATAACTAATAATGATAATTTAATCCCCAATCCACAAAATTCAGAAGATCCCAATAAAATTTTTTATTCGTTAATTGATAATTCAGAATCTTTAGAAGAGACTTCTAATATTAATAACTCACTAAGAGAAAGTGAGATTAATCAAATTAATATGAATTCTAAAAAACATAATTTATCCAAGAAATTAACAACCGAAGAGGAACTATATGATGAATTTAATTATCTTCTTGATGAATAATTATTTTTAATATTTACTTATGCTTCAGAGTAATAGATTAGCAATTTATGCTATTGGCAAAATAAAGAAACTTTGGATTAGAGATGGAATTAATCAATACAAAAAAAGAATGCCTGAACTTGTCATTAATGAGTTAAAGACTTTTAATTTAAATAATCTTAGATCCAATAACAATATTATTATCTGCCTAAGTGAAGAAGGGAAACAGTTTAATTCAGTTGAACTATGTTCCTTACTCTTGAATTTTAAAAATAAAAAAATTAATTTCTTAATCGGTGATACTGATGGAGTTAGTTCAGATATAAAAGAAAAATCAGATCTTGTACTAAGCCTATCTCCTTTAACTTTTCCTCATGAATTAGCCAGATTAATCCTAATCGAGCAAATCTATAGAGCTATTTCTATATCTAACAACTCCCCTTATCATCGTTCTTAAAAAGATTAGATTCAATCTAAAATTAATCTATAAAAGTTTAATAACTAACTATTTTTTGAGTTTTTGCTATATAGTACATATATACTATTAATTTAACCTTGGATTCCTTTGATTCAACTATTAAAAAATTTAAAATCCCCTTATTAACTGATTCGGTATCAGCAGGGTTTCCTTCTCCTGCAGATGACTATACAGAAGAAAATATTGATTTAAACGAACATTTAATATCTAATCCGTTTAGCACTTTTTTTCTTAGAGTTAAAGGTGACTCAATGATAAATGCAGGAATTAAAGATAAAGATTTAATAATAGTAGACAAGAGCTTAACAGCCAGGCCAGGGAATATCATCATTGCAATGATAGACGGAGAATTTACAATAAAAAGATTATCTATAAAAAATAATGAATTATATTTAAAAGCAGAAAATCATAATTATCCTGATTTTAGATTTAAAAACCATATTGATGTACAGATATGGGGAGTTGTTATTTATTCAATACATAGCTATTTATGAAAATTTCAAATATTGATGCAATAGCTCTTATAGATGCTAATAATTTTTACGCATCATGTGAACAAAATATTAATCCTCATTTGAGAAATAAACCAGTAGTAATTTTATCTAATAATGACGGATGTATCATTGCAAGAAGCCCTGAAGCGCGAGCTTTAAAAATTAAAATGGGAACTCCGTATTTTAAGGTCAAAGAAAGACTAAATAAATTAGATGTAGCAGTCTTAAGCTCAAACTACTCGCTTTATGGGGATATGAGTAGAAGACTAATGAATTTACTGAAAAATTACTGTGAACAGATAGAAATTTATTCTATTGACGAAGCATTCGTCTCAATTTCTAGACCTAATGATGAAAATCTATATCCTTGGGCAAGAAGCATAAGATCATTAATATATCAGAATCTAGGGATTACCATAACAGTAGGAATAGGAGAAAATAAAGTAAGAGCAAAAATTGCTAATAAACTAGCTAAAAATATTGATTATTCAGCTGGAATATTTGATTTAGCTAGAACCGAAAATGAGAATAATTATTTAAAAAGAATTAGTATAGATAAGATATGGGGAGTCGGGAAACAAACCTCTAATTGGTTGCAAAGTAAAGGTATTAAAAATGCCAGAGAACTAAGAGATATGGAAGAAAATGAAATCATTAAGAAATTAGGCATCGTAGGGAAAAGACTGCAATTAGAACTGAAAGGCCATAGATGCCTGCCCATAGAAAAAAACAAGAAATCAAAAAAAGAAATTCAGGTGAGCAGGAGTTTCGGTACTCCTGTCACAAAATTAGAAGACTTAACTCAAGCACTGGCGACTCACGCAATAAAAGCATCTGAAAAAATGAGAAGTCAGAATTTGCAATCATCCGATATTAGAGTATTTGCCAGAACCAGTAAATATTCAAATCAAAATTATCAAAGAAGTGCTCATAGAAAGCTTACAAATGCAACAGACGACACAAATAGCATTTTAAAAATAGTAGTTGAATTATCTAAAGAAATTTATAATCCCGAATATAAATTTTCAAAAGCTGGTGTTTTAATGCAGGATTTAACTAATAGCGAATACTTACAGCAATCAGTTATCAATTACAAGTCTCAGAAAGACCTGAAAAAATCAGCAAATCTAATGAGAACTATTGATTTATTAAATAAAAGATTTAATAACAATGCAATTACATGGGCTATTACAAAAAAAGCACAAAGTTGGACTATGAACAAGAATTTCTTAAGTCGCTCATCTACAACTGATATAGAAAAAATCCCAACTATAGTGAAGTAAACAAAATTAAATGGAATTTATAATATTTTTGAGCAAATTAGATAAAGAAATTCTTGACTTATTAATAAAAGCAAACTATATAGTTGAAGAAAATAAAATTGAATGCCTTTTAAACAAAGAAATAAAAGGACTACATAACTTTGAAGAAAATAAAATAATAATATGTACTGAAAATGCAAAAAGGAAAACGAATTATAGAAATAAAAAGCATGGACCAAACAAAGATAACTTCAAAACAGAATTGGCAATAAGAAAAGCATTAAGACATGAAGCAGCTCATGCTATACAAAAATGTAATAACAATAAAATAGTAGGGGATATAAAAAAATTAGAAAGCAAATTGCATCAAAGTAAAAGAAAAGCATTAGAGTTCTCTAGTTCAAATTTTTCTGGTACTTATGCAAAAGAAGTAGAAGCTTATGTTCTTGAAGATAAACCCAAAAAAGTTAAAAACTTGATTAAAAAATACTGCCTATAAATTAAAAATTTTTATATTAACTAGCGATGAAATTGCCACAACGTTGTTTGTCTAAAAAATTTATATGTTGTCTTTCTAAGTAATATAATTCCTGAAATTTAATGGCATCTGAGTTTAAATCCTTAAAAAGATCATCTATTTCTTTATTTGTATTTGAGGAACTTGAAGATGAATTATCAATTAAGATGGATATACAGTTTTCTAAGGTTTTTAATCTTTGAGATCCCCAAGATTCGATCAAGTGTCTACATCTTTTTAGAGAATTATATTTTTCAAGAAGTGATAAAGTTCCAAGTAAATTGTCTTTAGGATTACTAAGCAATGTTAAGTACAACTCATTTGGATTAACAAAAATATTAATTTTATTTGATGATTCCGGATTATTAATAGCTAAGTAGTCAGGCAAAAGTGAAATTAGATTAATAGCAGAAAGATCTTTTTGAAGAATTTGATTATTTGTTTGTTTTAATTCATTTAAATAATTTAAACCCAAATTATTTTGTTCAATTGTTGAAATAGATTCCCATAAATTTTGAATATATTTAGTATTAAAACCATTAATTTCTCTTTTAAGAAATTCATCACGAATAAAGAGTCTAAGATCAGGACAATGCAAATAATAAAAGATTATTTCCGATTCATTTTTCTCACGACGAGAAATTTCATTTGGTTGTTCAAATTTTTTTGATCTACCATGCCAACGAAATCCCTTAACTTGATTTCTTAAATCTTGTTCAAACTGTATAGCTAACCTGGCTTGACCCTTACTTAATCGTTCGGAAACTTTTTGTAGGTAATGAGTCCTGGTTGATGATTGAGGTAATTTACTCAGCAATTTTACCAATGAAGAAATAACACTCTGGAAAATTTCTGACTTAGTTAAATCTTTATCTTTAAAGATCTGATCAATCTCCCAATCAATCCAAAAGGATGAATTATCAATCAAATTAAAATAATCTTCAGGAGTATGACTATTTAAATATTCGTCAGGATCTTTAAAATCACTTAGTTGAAGTATCTTAAGATTAATTTGATCATGAATGGATAGACTCTCGACTTCTTTAATTACTCTTTTTGTAGCTAAAATTCCTGCATTATCAGAATCAAAATTCAAAATTATATTTTTATTATCTGTACATCTACAAAGTTGAGAAATTTGATACTTATTTAATGCAGTACCAAGGGAAGCTACAGAATTATTAATACCTTTTGCATGAAGAGAAATTACATCAAAGTATCCTTCAACAATAATAGCTTTATCTCTTTTCCTAATATTGCTAGAAGCTTTTTCAAATGCAAACAACATTTTGCCCTTTTCAAATATCTCTGATTCAGGAGAATTCAGGTATTTAGGTTCCTGAGCATCAAGAGATCTTCCTCCAAAAGCAACTACTCTTCCCTGCATATCATGAATTGGAACAATTAATCTATTTCTAAAACGATCATAAATCTTGTCAGAATTATCTTTAGATATTGCAAGACCGGAAGCTAATATTAAATTGATAGGAAATTTTTCTACCTTGGATAGATATTCAAATAAATCATTCCATGAATTTGGGGCAAAACCTAATTCAAAGTTATCAATAATCTTGTTACTCAAGTTTCTCTTTGATGTTAAATATTTCATAGCTTCAACACCAAGAGAATTATTTAATTGAGACTTAAACCAATTTTTAGTAACTCTTAATATTTTATAAAGCTCTTCCTTTCTAGATAATTGTTTTTTATAAGCTTCTAATTGGGGACCCTCGAGATTTTCAACATTTATATTATTTTTTTTAGCGAGAGAAAGTACAACATCTGAAAAATTTGCACGAGTAAATTCCATTAAAAATTTAATAGAGTTACCACCAGCACCACAAGAAAAACAATAATAGAATTGTTTACTAGGTGATACCGTCATAGATGGCTTAGTATCATCATGAAAAGGGCAAATCCCAACAAATTCCTTGCCTTTCTTCTTAAGAACAATATGTTCAGATATAACGTCAACAATATCTGCTTTTTCCTTAACCTCTTGAATAGTTCTTGGGTGTATAGAATGAACCATTGAGATTATTATCGAAAAATAAATAATGATTTATTCGTTATAGGTCAAAATCAAATAAGAATCTACTTAATTTCACAATAAAATTATTTTTTTAAATGATAAATATCGAAAAATTAGAAAAAAGACTTAATTCATTAAAAAAGTATAATTTGGTATTTGCCTCATTCTTCTTCAGTTTGATGACTTTGTGCGTAAAAAATATTGATAAAAGGATACCTATTTATGAATTAGTTTTATTTAGATCATTGATAAGTTTAATAATTACATTATTTATAATTAACATAAAAAATATAAATCCTTGGGGCAAAAATAGGCCACTACTTATCTTAAGAGGTTTTTTAGGAACTTTAGCTTTAATTTGTATTTTTTATGCGATAAGAAATATGCCTCTTAGTATATCTACAGTCATTCAGTACACATATCCTATTTTTATATCTATATTTGCTGTCATATTTATAAACGAAAAAATAAAGCGTAATATAATTTTTGCATTAATTATTGCCTGGATTGGAATATTAGTAATATTGAATCCAAGCCAATTATCAAATATAAACGTTGAAATTGAAATTATTTCGATTTTGATAGCATTTCTTGGAGCAATCTGCACTGCATTAGCTTACGTTACAGTTAAGAAACTTTCAATTAGTGAAGATATTTATGTAATTATTGAATATTTCCCACTTGTTTCTTTTATAACTCTATTGCCAATAGTATTAATCAATTGGGTTACCCCAAATTGGAGTGAATTAGTTTGGATATTAGGAATTGGTTTATTTACTCAATTAGGTCAGACTTTCTTAACTATAGGATTAAAGAATTTACCTGCTTCTGAAGCATCAATAATTAATTATTTACAAGTATTATTTGGTTCAATTTGGGGGATTTTGTTTTTTAGTGAAATAATAAACATAAATTTTTTATTAGGCGCCTCACTAGTTTTATTAGGAACTATTATATCTACTACCAAAATAATCAAAAGGACATAGAATACAATTAGTTTAAAAATGATGATGAAATTTCACTATTTAGCTTTATTATTTTGTTTTTCTCCTATTGCTCAAGTTAATGCAACAACCCCAAAATCAGTAACTTGTACAAGAACTGAATATAGAGAAGAATACATTCCTGGAACGAGATCAAACCCAGGCTACGTAAAAAGTTATGAGGTAGACGTTGTAATACCTTGTGGAGGTCAAAACAAAGCTGAAAAAATAGATGATAATGACTGTAGTGAAGGTTCTGTTATAGGGGGTCTTCTTGGTGCTGGAATTGCATTATCCTCATCTAGAGGGAAAGACAGGTTTTGGGCCGTACCAGCGGGAGGTACTGCAGGGGCTCTAATTGGATGTCAAGTGGATGGTGGTTAATTGATTAGTTGGATAAATGGAGATTTAGTTGATTTATGGCAAACTAATCAAAAATTTTTTGTTTTAATAAATTGCCAAGGATTAGGATACGAAATACAAATACTAGAATCTTTTTTTCTCAAGTTAAAAACAAATCAGATATCTACTAAAAACATCAATCTTTGGATAAAGCATATAAAAAAAGAAGATTCAGATTTATTATTTGGCTTTACATCAAAGGATCAAAAAAATTTCTTCATTGAAATTTTAAGTATTCGAGGTGTTGGATCTCAAATTGGTATTGGGATATTAAACAAATTTTCTATTAGTGAAGTTATAAATGCAATACAAACACAAGACAAAAAATTAATTTGTTCTGTACCTGGTATAGGACAAAAAATGAGTGATCGGTTAATTTTAGAATTAAAAAGCAAATTTAAAAGCGAAATATTACATGAAGAAGAAAAAAACAAAGATGAATTTGAGATTAAGGATCCTGAGATAAATAAAATGATAGAAGACCTTCAGTTAACCCTTCAATCATTAAGTTACAAAAACAAAGAAATAAATACTATTTTGCCAATTATTATTAAAGAAATAGATCTCCTAGGTAAAAAAGAAAATAATTTATCATTTGAAAAACTATTGAAATTAGCTATGCATTATCTGGATGAGGATAGTAGTAATATAGCTAGATGACGTAGTATCATAGATAAAAAGAAATAAATTTTATGTCATTAGATACAGCTGAAAAACAGAAGCTGATTGAAAATCATCAGGTGCATCCAACTGATACAGGTTCAGTTGAAGTTCAGGTAGCAATGCTTTCTAAAAGAATATCGAAATTAAGTGATCATCTTCAAGGAAACATTCATGATTTCGCTTCAAGGCAAGGATTATTAAAAATGATTGGTAAAAGGAAAAGATTACTATCTTACATAAAAGACAAAAACGTTCAAAAATATCAAGAACTAGTTAAGAAAATTGGAATCAGAGGATGATCTCAATTAATGAAAAAAAAGCAATCAAAAAAAAAGACACAAAATAAAAAGAAAAAAAACTATTCTGAAACAACTGCTTTCGCTAATCTAGAAAAAACATCTATTCCTGTAAGTAAGCCAAATCCATCATCTAGTGGCATCCCAAAATATGTTGCTGACAGAATGGCAAGAAGAATATTCTTTACAGCTGGAATACCGACAATATTAGGAATGTCTGTTTTTGTCGTTAGCTACATTATAGTTACAAGAAATATTGCTGAAATACCTCCTTCCTCAACCATTGCAATTTCAGCATTGTTTTTCTTGTTAGGTCTAGCAGGATTGAGTTTTGGAATATTATCAGCTAGTTGGGATAAAGAGCCTGGATCTTTTTTTGGTATTGAAAATATACCAATGAATATACAACGTGCAAAAGCTGCCTTTAAACCTGCAACTCAAAATTATGAGGATAAAAGTTAATTTAGGAAACTAAAGATTTCAAATTAACTTGGAATGATTTATCTTCTAATAATTTGCGAGCTCCTTGAATATCTCCAATACAGAATTGTTCACCAAATTTAACGTAGGTAACACTATTTTTATTTCTTACAGCAGCTAAAACTGGAGTCTTGATTCCACATTTACCTTTATCGGGTTTAAATTTAATTAAGCAGTCTCTCAAGGTATTTTGTACCCTTACATCTGATGCTTGAGAACTATCAAGATTAATGATAAGTAGTTTAAGGTTATCTATTTCTCTACAATCATCAATTATTAATTGAGTTTTATCACTTTTTTTGTCTATCGTTCCCCAGACCAATAGCCTAATATCAGTCAAAAGAAATTCTGATAATCTGACATAGGTTTTTGGAAAAACTATTGCTTCACAACTTCCAGAAAGATCTTCAAGTTGAACTATAGCCATCCTATCTCCTTTTCTCGTAGTGATTTGCTTCAACTCAGGGATCATTACAACTAAAGAGACTTTGGTTCTATCTTTTGTTTCATCTAACTGTGAAATACTAATTGGGGATACAAGTTTAGCTGGCTTAGTTAAATGTTTTAAAGGATGATCAGATAAGTAAAAGCCTAAAAGCTCCTTTTCTAACTTTAACTTTTCAATTAATGAATAATCATCAACCTTAGCTAGTTGTGAATCTGAAAATGCTACATTTGAAAATTCTTCTTTGCAATCAAATAGATTTCCCTGCCCGGATAATCTATCTCGATTTCGTGAAGAGGCCCATTCCATGACATGTTCGAGATCTGACAATAATTGAGCTCTATTATTGTCATTAGAAAACTCATCAAGTGCTCCACAATGAATTAAAGATTCAATGCTTCTTTTGTTAAGTACATTAGAAGGTAAACGATCGCACAAATCTGATAATGATTTAAAACTTCCAAAATTATTCCGATTTTCAATAATATTTCTTATAGCAGAATCTCCTAAATTTTTAATTGCAGAAAGGCCAAATAAAATCTGATTATTCTTTATTGTAAAATCAATTCCAGAAAAATTAATACTAGGTGAAATAACTTCTATACCCATCGAATAACAATTAGAAATATATCTTTGCATCTTGTCAGTAGATCCAGAATTTACGCTTAAAAGTGCCGCCATATATGCAACAGGAAAATGAGCTTTTAAAAATGCAGTTTGATAAGTTACTGCACCATAAGCAGTTGAGTGGCTTTTGTTAAAACAATATTCTGCAAATAAAACCATTTGATCAAAAAGATCATTTGCTAATTTTTCATTTACACCCTTCTTCATTGATCCCTCTACAAAAATATTCCTATGCTTTACCATCTCTGATACTTTCTTTTTTCCCATTGCTCTACGAAGTAAATCCGCATCACCCAAAGAATAACCGGCTAAGTCTTGCGCAATTTTCATAATTTGTTCTTGATAAACCATAATTCCATAGGTTTCGGTAAGAATTGATTTTATAGAAGGATGAGGGTAATCAACCTTTTCGTTCCCATTTTTTCGATTTATGAATTTTGGTATGAGGCCAGCATCAAGAGGTCCAGGTCTATAAAGAGCTAAGATCGATGAAATATCTTCAAGAGAGTTAGGTTTAAAGTCCTTTACAACTTGCTTCATCCCAGAAGATTCAAGTTGAAATATACCTTCAAGATCGCCGCTACCAATCAGCTCAAATGTTTTAGAGTCATTTTGAGGTAAATTATCAATATTTATTATCTTTCCACTGGATTGACTAATCAGTGAAACTGTCTTTTCAATCATAGTAAGATTTTTAAGACCTAAAAAATCCATTTTCAATAATCCAAGTGATTCAATATCATCCATAGAGTATTGAGTTATTATTTGTCCTTCATTATTTCTTTGAAGAGGTACAAGTTCATCAAGAGGATCTGATGAAATAACAACACCTGCAGCATGGACCCCATATGTTTTATTAGTACCTTCAATTCTCAAAGCCAAATCAATCCATTTTTTTACCTTATTATCATTGATATATTTATCCCTAAACTCTTGGCAAGGCGAATTCTTATCAATCATTTCTTTAAGTTTATAAGGTTTCCCTCTTACAACTGGAATTAACTTGGCTAATTTATCGGCCTCTCCATAAGGAATATCTAGAACCCTTGCAACATCTTTTAAAACTGCCTTAGAAGTCATTTTATTAAAAGTAATTATTTGGGCAACCTTATCCTCTCCATATCGATTAGTAACATAATCAATAACTTCATTTCTCCTATCAATACAAAAGTCGGTATCAATATCTGGCATAGACTTTCTTGCAGGATTTAAAAATCTCTCAAACAATAATCCATGCTCGACAGGATCTATATTCGTGATTTGAAGAGCGTAGGCTACTAATGAGCCTGCTGCAGATCCTCTACCTGGGCCAACTGGGATAGAACTTTCTCTAGCAAATCTGATATAGTCCCAAACAACCAAAAAATAATCTGGGAAACCCATATCCTTTATAATTTCCAATTCGGAAGATAGTCTTTTTTTATAATTGTCATCTATTTCTGTGAGCGAATTTTTTTTAAGTCTTTTTAATAGACCTTCATTAGATAATTGTGTTAGGAGAGAAAAAGAATTTGTCTCGTCTTTGAGGGGAAATTTTGGCATTCTATATTTTCCAAATAAGTCAAATACTTCAATTTTTTGAGATATTTCTACTGTATTGTTAACTGCCTCCTTAATTGATTCATCATCAATATGATCTTTAAAAAGTTCAAGCATTTCATTTTCACTTTTAATATATTCTGTTCCTGTGTATCTCAATCTTTTTTCATCGCTAATAAGTTTTCCCGTTAATACACAAAGCAAAGCATCATGTGCTTCAACATCCATATTTGATATGTAATGGGCATCATTGGTAGCAATGACTTTAATTTGATGCTTCTTCCCAATTTTTAATAATTCGGTGTTGACGATTCTATCCTCAATAGAGCCATGATCTTGTATTTCTAAATAGAAATCATCTGCAAATAATTTTTTATACCAAAGGGCTATATCCTCAGCTATGTCAAATCTTCCTTTTAAGATGGCTTGGGGTATCTCACCACCAAGACAAGCTGTAGAAACTATAAGACCATCCTTATATTTATTTAAAAGAAATTTATCAATACATGGTCTAGAAAAAATACCTCGGCCTCTCATACCATTTAAGTGGCTAATTGTTGTTAACTTTACGAGATTCTTATAGCCAGTATGATTTTTTGCTAAGACCACCAAATGATACCTTTTTTCTTTTTTAGGTTGAGGATCATCAATAGATCCATTAATTACATACATTTCATTACCAATAATTGGTTTTATTCCTTTCTCCTTACACTTCTTGACTAAATCAAGCACTCCATACATTACGCCATGATCGGTCAAAGCAATAGAATCCATCCCAAGATCAGAAGCTCTATCAACAATTTTAGAAATTTGACTTGCTCCATCAAGTAAACTGTAGTCACTATGATTATGAAGTGAAACGAAACCCATACCCTATCAATTTATATATATAAGATAGAGAAAATTTCAAAAAGATCTATAGTTTGTGATTACAAATTAATTATTAATACAAATTCATAACAAAGGTTTATTCTTTATTACCTGAGCATCAATTTCAAAAACATTGGCAGCATTTAATATTTTATCCTCTTCCAACACATTACCAATAAGTTGAAGACCAATGGGTAACCCTTTTTTATCAAAACCACAAGGAATACTAATAGCTGGGAGTCCAGCTAAATTGGCAGGAACAGTTAACAGATCAGACAAATACATTGAAAGAGGATCATTTGCAAAATCTCCTTTCAAAAAAGCTGTTGTGGGACAAGTCGGAGTTAATAAAATATCTGCTTTCATAAAAGCATTATCGAAATCCTTTCTAATTAGTGTCCTAACTTTTTGAGCTTTTTTATAGTAGGCATCGCTATATCCAGCTGACAAAGCATAAGTACCTATCAAAATTCTTCTTTGAACTTCATCACCAAATCCCTCAGCTCTGCTTTTGGAAGTCATATCTAGAAGATTAGAACCTTCGTTCGATCTGTAACCATATTTAACTCCATCATATCTAGCTAAATTTGCAGATGCCTCTGATGGCGCAATTACATAATATGTTGCAATTCCGTCATTAAATCTAGGACATTCAACTTCGATAATTTCGGCTCCTAAAGCCTTAAATCTCTCAACTCCAGAAAGCACAGATTCTTTAACTTCTTTATTAAGACCAGGATGTTCAAAGCATTCTTTAATGATTCCAATTTTTAAATTCTTTATAGATTTATTTAAATCAGTTAAATAATTTGGTACGGGTTTATCAAGACATGTTGAATCCAAGGGATCATTTCCAGATATTGAATAAAGGATTTCAGCAGCATCTGAGACAGAATTTGTAATTGGCCCAATTTGATCAAGAGAGCTAGCAAATGCTATCAGTCCCCATCTACTTACTCTTCCATAAGTAGGCTTAAGTCCAACAACACCACAAAAAGAAGCTGGCTGTCTAATTGATCCTCCAGTGTCAGAGCCTATAGCAGCTGAACATAATCCAGCCGCAACTGAAGCAGCACTCCCTCCTGAACTTCCTCCTGGAACTCTATTAATATCCCAAGGATTAGATGTAACGCCAAAGACAGATGTTTCTGTTGAACTACCCATTGCAAATTCATCCAAATTTGTTTTTCCTAAACAAATACCACCTGAAGACCATAATTTACTTGATGCAGTGGATTCATATGGAGCGACAAAGCTTTCAAGCATTTTGCTTGCACATGTAGTTACAACTCCTTTAGTACAAATATTATCTTTTATTGCTATTGGTATTCCCGCAAGAGGTGGAAGTATCTCTTCATTCTCTATTAATTTATCTATATATTTTGCTTGATTAATAGCATTATCTTTTGTTGTAGAAATGTAGGAGTTTATTTGGGTGTCATAAGAATCGATTTTTGAAAAAAAATCATTTACTAATTCTTTAACAGAAGCATTTTTACTATTAATTTCCTTTCTTAAAGATTTAAAATCCATTTCTTATCTTCGTATATATTAACTATTATCAAATAGTTAAAGGTTCTTCTTTTTTGCAACGAACAAAACTATGCTTAATATTTGTTGAACCTTCATCTGACAGATCTTTAATAAAAGAAAACATGTTTTCCTTTAAACTACGTTTTGTAATAAATGGGCCATACCAATACGTAACGTTTGGTTGATTTGTCTCAATTTTAGCCCACCAAGCTAAGCCGAGTTTGTTTCCAAAATTTCTAATCAATTTTTAGTTGGTTTTAAAAACCTTCGATTCTTGTCAAATTCTATACAATTTTGTAGTAAAAGTTCAATAAATTTTCATTAATCATATAAATATATTGAAACAACGATATTTTAATTAAATCTAAGAAAATTCAACTTTAACTAATAAATTTATTTACTTGTCAAGTGAAATAGAGATATTGCTGCTGCAACTGAGGCATTTAAGCTTGATGTTTTCCCTTTCAGAGGAATCCTTAATAAAAAATCGCATTTTTTTTGAGTAAGCAAAGAAATACCTTTATTTTCAGACCCGACTACCACTACCATAGGACTTTTTTCATGAAATTTTGAGATCGATAAATGACCATCTCCAGATAATCCAATAACAATAAAACCATTTCTCTTTAGCTCATCAAGTGCTCTATTTAAATTAACAACTCTACTTACTGGCAAATGCTCTATAGCGCCTGCAGCTACCTTGGCGACTGTCCCTGTTAAGCCAGCAGATCTCCTTTGAGGAATGATGATGCCCTTGCAATCAAATGCCTCTGAAGATCTTATGATTGCACCTACATTATGTGGATCAGTAATTCCGTCTAAGGCCAGGATAATTGGATTTGCTGAATTTTGCTTTGAAAAACAGATTAACTTTTCTAGGGATATTGTTTTAGAGCATGCTAATTGCAACGCGACACCTTGATGAGAAGCACCAAAAGTTAATTGTGAAAGCCTGTTCCATGAAACTTCTTCAATGAGGACTCCTTTTGATTTAAGTTCCTTCAGTAAAATATAGAATTTCTCTGAAGAAAAGATTTCTGATGTACACCAAATCCTATTTATAGCTCTTTCACTATTAAGTGTTTCATAAACTGAATGTTTCCCCCATATCCAATCATCAAAATTTTTTTTATTAAAGCGTTCTTGATTCATATTCTGGGCTTTATTAGAAGCCTCTTTATTATTTTTATCTTTTGGCTTTATTCTTTTATTAGATAAAAAGTTATTTTTGTGTTTATCAATTTTTTTTGAATTGTTAACATTCTCATTTTTAGTAGAATTGTTTAAAAGAATATTACTTTTTTTTGATGAACTTGTATCTTTATAGTAAGAATTAGAATAAGAATTTTTGTTGAAGTGTTTGCTATTTTTTTCAGAAAAATTCTTTTTAGAAGTATTTTTCATAGAGTCATTGCATTTTTAATTCAAGATAATCAAAAAGAGTTGATAATCTTTGAGGATCTTTTAGAAACAGCCACCCAATAAGAGTTTCAAAACCAGTTGCTTTAGAATATACGACAGGGTTTGAGGACTTTGGGTTTCTCTTCGTTTTATTTCTAGCACGTCTAATTAAATCCATTTCATTTGCATTTAATAAATGTTCAATATCATCTAAAGATTTTGATTGAGATATTGCCTTTACTTCGTTAACTACTGATAAATGGAGTTCTTTTGATTTTAATGGAAAATGAACATGTCTTAGTCTTTGATGAAGTTCCCATACCGCATCCCCAAGCCAAGCAAGTTGAATGACACCAATTTCATCAGGTGAGCCATGTGGAACTAAGTTTTGAATCCAATAATTCAATTTTTGAAAAAAGTTAATGCATCTTCAAGACTAGACTTTAAGTTAAGAAAATCTCCTAAACGTACAAGTTTAATTGTTTGAGCGACTCTCGAGTTTCCAACAACCGAGAAGCCTAACTTCAACTTTTTACATTCTTTAGCAGTTTGGACAAGAGCACCAAGACCCGAAGAATCTAGAAAATCAATTTTTGTAAGATCAATAACGAATGGTAACTCATTTTTTAAATTATTAGTAATAAAAGACTTAAATTGTTTTTCTGAGAAGGCGTCAAGCTGACCTTTAAAGGTAAAAACAATAATGTTTGTTTTTATATCTAGGTTTCCTCTTAAAGAAACCGTAAGCTTCTGGAAATCTTCTATGATCAAGTTCCTCCCAAAAATAATATATCAAATGTAATTATCAAATCAAAAGAAAACAATATGTCAACATCTATCTAACATTAGAGAAACAAATTTTTTAAATAAATAATCTGAATCATGCGGACCAGGTCCTGCTTCTGGATGATATTGAACACTAAATATTGGTTTATTATTTACCTCTAATCCAGCAACAGTATTATCGTTAAGATTGTAGTGAGTAATTTTCACTATTTCTTTTGAAAGAGAATTAGGATCAATAGCAAAACCATGATTCTGACTAGTTATCTCAATTTGATTATTATTCCCACAAGGATGATTTAGTCCGCGATGTCCGAATGGAAGTTTATAAGTTGAACCACCCAAGGCCAATCCAAATATTTGATGACCGAGGCAAATACCGAACATAGGTATTTCACCATGTTCAATAAGTGATCTCGCCAAATCTATGCCCTCAGTAACGGTAGAAGGATCGCCAGGCCCATTTGAGAAGAATATCCCATCAGGCTTATTAAATAAGACATCTTCTAAAGTAGAGCTAGAAGGTAACACTAAAATTTCACAACCATGAGAGACTAGTCGATTTAAAATTGATTTTTTTATTCCAAAATCAATGGCTACTATTTTTAATTTATTAGGCTTTTCTGAAAGTTTTTGTCTAATGTCAAAATCTGTTTCTGTCGTATTTTGCCAAAAATATTCTTGCTTTGTGGAAACTTCCTTTGATAGATTTAATCCCTCCATTTTTGGGGTTTCATAGATTATTTTTAAACAACTTTCTACAGTTTTATCTTCAGAGGTAAGAGCTCCATTCATCGAGCCATAAGATCTTAATACTTTAACAAGGGCTCTTGTATCAATTCCATAAAGACCTATTATATTTTTCTCAACTAACCATTGATTAAGATTCTTTAGTGATCTCCAATTACTATTATTTGATGAATAATTTCTAACAATTATCCCTTTAACAGTAATATCAGATTCTGAATCTTCAAGATTAATACCGGTATTTCCAATTTCTGGATAAGTGAATGTTAATATTTGTCCATAATAACTTGGATCAGTAATAACCTCCTGATATCCTGTCATTCCAGTATTAAAAACTATTTCGCCAACAGCAGTACCAGAGGCGCCAAAAGAAAATCCAGGAAAAACAATTCCATTATTTAAAACTAATTTTGCATTTTTTTTATATGGATTAATCATTAATTCGTAATTGATTCATCAACGGTTAAATAATTTTTCAACAACAAAAATTTTTTCCAAGGAGTTCCTTGACTAATTGAAAGCAATGCTTTTTTAAATCCTTCGTGCAAATCATCCTCGATACTGGATACCCATAGGACTAAAGCTGTATTCAAAGCTACAACTTCCTTGTGCGACTTTTGTCCAGAACCATCTAAAACAGACTTTAATATTTCTTCGCTTGAATTAATATCAGAAACTACAAGGTTTTCATTAGAAATATTTTCATGATTAAATTCTGAAATATTTATTTTTGAAAATCTTAATTCCCCTTTCTCAACAAATATCAGTTTATTCTCTCCTTGAAGTGAAGCCTCGTCAAGACCGCCATGACCATGGACTACTACTGCTCTGTTCATACCCATTTTTAAAAGTGCATTTGCCATTGGCTCCAATAGATCCTCAGATGCAACCCCAAGTACTTGCGCATTGGGTCTTAACGGATTTACCAATGGTCCAAGTTGATTAAATACAGTTCTAATTCCTAGAGACTTTCTCAGTGGTGCAAGCTTTATTAAAGATTTATGCCATACGGGTGCAAATAAAAAAGTTATTCCAATTTCACTGACGGCAGAAATTACTTTTTCTAATGAACAATTTAAATTCAAACCAAGATTCATTAAAACATCTGCAGACCCAACTTTTCCACTAGCACTTTTATTCCCGTGTTTAGCTATATTTGCACCACAAGATGAAGCTACAAATGCTACTGCAGTGGAGATATTAAATGTATTTGCCCCATCACCTCCAGTACCACAAGTATCTACCATATATAAATTTGGTCTTTTTAAAGGCAACTTGCAAACATTTAAGAGTTCCTCAGCCATAGATGATAATTCAACACCAGTGCAACCCTTAGCTCTCAAAGCACTTAAAAAAGCTCCTGTTTGAACATCAGATATTTCATCATTAAGCCATCTTTGCATTAACGATCTAGAGTTTAAATCATCAAGGTTTTTCCCCTCCAACAAAATATTAAGAAGATCGGGGTTAGATAGTTTAGAAGACATTTAATTATTGAAGAAAACTATGTTGAAAAATTCAATTTGAAGTGTCAAATCCTGATCCAACTAAATCTTTATTTGTATTAGTGGGCCGGAAGCTTTTTGACCAAATAATTTTTGTTTTTGAAAAAAGATCATTTTTATTGATTTTCCAAAATTTTAAAATCTTTTCTATATCCTCCTTAATTTCAATTTCACCTGGGAAATTAGTATAACGATTTATTAATCTAGCTAAATTAATAAAGTCTAGATCTACTGGTTTATCTTTAGCGATAAGAGAATCTACTATATTCTTGTCTGTTGCATGTAGTGGATGAGTTTGTTCGTTACTCATGAATAAATACTGAATCATTTATAAAATTAGCTCACATATTTAAAAATGAAACATTATCTTAATCATATTGGCAAAATTAAATGGAAAATTTAAAGTTAAATATAATTATAAAATACTTGAAACCTTACAAAAAAGAATTTTTGTTAGGTGCTTTAGCACTACTTTTAGTTAATATTTTAAGCGTCGTAATCCCCTTAGAAGTAAAAAATATAATTGATAAATTACAAAATGGGTTCTCCACAGATTTTGTAATTTCTAAATCTTTGTTGTTAATTATTTTGGCAACATCCATGGGTTTAATAAGATTATTTTCAAGGCAAATTGTATTCGGAGTAGGTAGGAAGGTTGAGGTAAATCTTCGTCAGAAACTATTCGATCACTTACTTATCCAGGACCCAGATTGGATACAAAAGAAAGGAAGTGGAGACATTATCACTAGAGCCACGAGTGATGTTGAAAACATAAGAAGGCTTTTGGGTTTCACGGTATTAAGTTTGTGCAACATAGTTCTTGCTTATTCATTTACAATTCCATCAATGTTTTCTATAAATAAAATTTTAACTATATCTGCATTATTGATCTTTCCATTAATCCTTGGAATTGTAAGCTTATTTGGGGGTAGAATGGTCAAACAAAGAAAAGCTCAGCAAGAATCATTATCCAAACTTAGCGATCTTATACAAGAAGATCTTTCTGGAATAAGCGCAATCAAAATTTATGCTCAAGAAAATGCTGAGAAGCAAGAATTTAATATTTATAATAATGCTTATCAAAATTCAGCGATAAAACTTGCAAGAACAGCAAGTACTCTATTTCCTTTGCTGCAAGGTATTTCTTCAATTTCTTTATTAATCTTATTAGGATTAGGAACATTTCAACTTGAAAGTGGATTTATTACTATAGGTGGTTTAGTAGCTCTAATTCTTTACGTAGAGAGGCTTGTTTTCCCAACTGCTCTCTTAGGTTTTACCTTAAACACTTTTCAACTAGGCCAGGTAAGTTTAGATCGCGTAGAAGAAATCCTTGAGAAAAATCCTAATATTGTAGATAAATTAAACACAAAATATTTGAAGAAAAAGATAAAAGGATTATTAGAAGCAAAAGGTTTAACAATAAAGTATCCAGGATCAAAATTCAATTCTCTAAATGGATTAAATTTTAAAATTTATCCAGGAGAACTTATTGCAATAGTAGGACCTGTTGGTTGTGGCAAAACAACATTAGCAAAGTCTCTCGGCAGGACAATTGAAATCCCCGACGGACAATTATTTTTAGATGAAATTGACGTAAAAAATATTAAATTAGTAGATCTTAGAAAAAGTATTGCAATTGTACCGCAAGAAGCATACTTATTTACTTCTACAATCTCAGAAAATCTACGTTTTGGAGAACCAACAGCTTCTAATGGACTTGTTAAAAAAAGTGCCAAAAAGGCTGGTATGATTGATGATATCAATAATTTCCCTCTAAAATTTGAAACAATTGTTGGTGAAAGAGGCATTACACTAAGTGGTGGCCAGAGGCAAAGAACGGCACTTGGAAGAGCTTTACTTGTAAATTCTCCAATTGTCGTTCTTGATGATGCTTTAGCAAGTGTTGACAATAAAACAGCCGCAAAAATAATTGATGAAATGCGAGAAAGAAGTAATAAAACAATTTTGATGATTAGTCACCAACTATCTGTTGCTGCGACTTGTGACAGGATTTTAGTTATGGATAAAGGAGAAATAGTACAACAAGGTAATCATAAAGATTTAGTAAAAAAGAGAGGGCTATATAAAAAACTTTGGGAAAGAGAATTAGCCACTAAAATTGTTAAGAGCTAAACGTGATTCCTTAACTTATGATGTGTAAAAATTTAAAACATGTTTGAATTTCTTAAAAAGATTATGAATAATACTGAGCAAAGTTTAATTAAAGATTTAAATTCAGTTCATAAAATACTAAAGACAGATATTAAAAAAAATCCTAATCCTCAAGAAGATGAAATAATATTTGGATGCGGTTGCTTCTGGGGAGCTGAAAAATGTTTCTGGAAACTTCCAGGAGTTGTCACAACTTCTGTTGGATATGCTGGTGGAGAAAAGGTCAACCCAACTTATTATGAAGTGTGTTCAGGTCTGACTGGACATTCAGAAGTTGTAAGAATTATTTGGAATAAAAATGAAATAGATATAAGTGATTTATTAAAAATGTTTTGGGAATGTCATGACCCTACACAAAAAAATAGACAAGGTAATGACATAGGGACTCAATATAGGTCTTCAATATATTATAAAAATGAGAATAATAAAAAAATTATATTAGCGAGTAAAAAGCAATATCAAAAAGAACTAAATAAAAAAAATCTTGGTTTAATTGAAACAGAAATTAAAATGATTGATACTTATTTTTTTGCCGAAGAGTATCATCAACAATACCTTGCTTTACCTGGCAGTAGGCAATATTGTTCTGCTTCACCTACAAAAGTGAAGTTAGGAGAATTTCCTGGAAATAACTATAAATTAAAAGACTATATTTGGGAAAACTTTAATTGGGAAGTTGATAAATGTGTATTGAGATCTGATAACAAACCTATAAAGAATAACATTTAAATCAATCTTATAATTATAGTAATAATACGGGGCGTAGCGCAGTTTGGTAGCGCACCACTTTGGGGTAGTGGGGGTCGTGGGTTCAAATCCCGCCGTTCCGATCAATTATCATCATTTATGAGGGATTTATAAAGTTTATATGAGCTTATCCCGACAGCAATGAAAGTAAAAGATGAAAAAAAGGCTAACACCATTATGGTAAGGTTTGAAACTTCAACTTCACCTAATTGAAATGAGATAAAAATGTTCATCTGATGCTAATTTTGAGACTTTAATATAATAGAAAAATTTTTCATAACCAACTATAAATTCATAAGAATGACAATACTAAAAACAACCCGATAGATAATAAATAATTTCAAACCATTTGTAGAAAAATACTTTAATAAAAAATCGATAGCAAATAATGAAGATAAAAATGTTGTTAAAAGACCAACTATAAGCGGTATAAATCTCAATGAAGAAAACTCATTAAAAGAAAAAATTAACTCAACGATAGCTGCAAAAGAGATTGCCGGTATACCTAAAAGAAAAGAGAATTTTGCAGCATCTCCTCTTTCCCAACCTGATACTAGACCAGTAGAGATTGTAATACCAGATCTTGAGACGCCTGGAATAATAGCAAACGCTTGAGAAAGACCTATCAAAAAACTATCATAATAAGAAAAGTTTTTTAAGTTTATATAACCTTTTTTCGATGTGTCCGCTAAATACATAAAAATACTCATTAATAAAGAAACTATTGCTATTGAAAAATTTGAACGAAGAACCCTATCAAAAAAATAAGGGAAAAAAAGTTTTATGCTCCCACCAAGAAAAATAATTGGGATAGTTCCTAACAAAATTGACCTTAATAATCTTCGATGTGATAAATAATTAAAAGATTTTCTTGAATATAGACTTCTTAATTTGAAGAAATCATTCCTAAAATACCAAACCAAAGCTAAAACACTTCCAACTTGAATTATTGCAGATGTAGAAGTTCCGGGATCATCAATTCCAAAAAAAAGTGATACAACCTTTAAATGAGCAGTACTACTTACGGGAATAAATTCAGTTAAGCCTTGAATTAAGCCATATAAAATAAATTCTAAATATTCCAAAAACTAATATTAATTACCTTTTTTATTAATAGCAATTTAAAAAATATAATTTACATTTAATAAGTAAAAGCTAATATAAAAAAATGAAGAAGAGTTCGATCTTAATAGCATTATTTTTCTTTTCATTTTTCTCTTTCTCAGATTATGTAAAAGCCAGTTACTGGTTAATAATTGGAACTTACAGACAAGGACCAGGGGGTAGACCAGAGGTTAGTGGAATAACAAGTCCCTCATTACACTCAATTCCCATGAAGGATTTGGATACTTGTAAAAAGGCAGGAGAAAAAATTACTAATGTAATATATAAACCAGTTTGGCAGTTTGATAGCAGGTGGACATGTATATTTAGCGGCGAGACTAAATAAATCTACCTTTTTACGTCGTGGGCACAACCATCACCTTTATAATTTTCACTTTCGTAAAAATCATTTTTTGTCCCAAAGTATACTGTTAGCAATACAAATGGCAAACTCAAAATAAATAAAATAGTTGTTAAATCCATAATGAAATACTTAATTTAATAAAACTATAAAAAATTTAAATAACCAATAATTAAATGCCGCTTCAATAATCTGTAGGACCTTTTATACCAAGATAAAAGAAGGCACCTAAACCAACTAAAAGTAAAACTCCAGCAATAGCTGCAGAAGGAACAAAACCTCCTATCGCAAAAGAGGAAAAATAATTCATCACTAGAAACTAAAAACTAGTTTGATAATATCAATAAAAAAATGGTATTTGTAAAAAATTTTGACTCGAAGACAATTAAATTTTATGTCGTTTATGCTACTAAGGTTGAATCTTCACTATCAGCCGATACTCTTATTCTTTCTTCTAACTTAGGGCCATATAATTCATTTCCCCAAATTTCAACTCTAGAATCAACAGGAGCCATAAATGTAAGTATGTCAGTAGGAAACAAAACTCTCTCCAAAAAAAAGTTTGATGGCCCAATGCATCTTAAAACTACCATCCTATTACCTTCATTTTTGTATGAAAACTCAACCATTCCTTAAAAATCAAAAAATAATTACTATTTAACACCATCTGTTGCCACTAATAATGTATAAAAAATAACTAAAAAACTTTTTAAAAAATAACTAGAAATTTAATCCAGCTTCAATTAAGTTTCTTTCTTGATCTATTAATAACAATGCATAGGGATTTAAAACATCAAAACTTTTATGAGGAATAGAAACGTTGAGCATTCTTAAGAAATCAGATAATTTTTCTTCTTGGAGTGCATTTCCTTTTTGTAAAAACATCTCTTGTTCTTGATTTGACTTCCACATATTCATATATTCAAACTCCAAAGGCTTTAATTGCCAAATATTATCTATTAATTTCCAAACATCTAAATATTCTTTTAAATTTCTTTGTATTTTTAGCCTATAAGAGGATTCATGAGTGCTTAAATTCATATTAATTATTTGTTGATCATTAAGATCTATAGATAAAGGCTCGACTCCTAAAAACCATCCCTCAAGAATTAATAGATCAGGTTTATCAGATCTCCAATGAGATCTATCCCCTAAGCCATTTCTTAGAGATTTATCAAAAACAGGAACGTTTAATTCTCCATTTTTCTTCCAACTTAATAATTTTTCATACATTAAGTTAACTGAATGACTTCCAGGAAAACCTCTTGAAACATTCCAAGGATTATTCTTAATTGCTAATTTCATTTCATCTGAGGGAAGATAAAAATCGTCAATTGAAATAACAGCTATCTTAAAATTTAATTTTAGTGATATTGCTTCAAGCCAATTACCTAATGTTGTTTTGCCAGTTCCGGGGAGAGCTGAGAGCCCAATTATTTTACGATCAAAGAAATTATTATGAAATTTATAGGCCTGAGATAAAAGTGGTAAAGCTAAACCCCAAATCCAATCATCATTTACCTTATTATTCCAGAATTTATTAATTAAAAGTTTATTTTTATGATTATTGCAAAAATCTATCCAATCATCCAGGGAGTCCCAACCAATATCAATAATTAACTTTTCAAATTTATCAAGAGGAAAATTAATATCTAAATCTTTCATATTTCTAATTTAGTTCTCGCTTATTTATTAATTTATTGATTTCATTTTTCCAACCATATCCATTTGGTTCGGAAGCCAGAATAAATTCCAAATCTTTTAATTGATCTAGTAAATTTAAGTTAGGTCCATCTATTCCTGGTATAACTATTTTAATATCTGAGTTTAAAAGTAAAGGCAAATCATTTGGAGAATCGCCTAGACCTATAATTTCAATATTATGAACATTTGAATATTTTTTAAGAGCATTTATTGCTTTACCTTTATTCGATTTTGTAGATAATAAGTGACTCATTCTATTGCCCTTAAAAATATCAACATTGAATTTTTTACAACAGATATTAATTTTCTCTTCTAAATAACTTGGCGGATTTAAAAAAGGCATGCTCCAGTGTCTATCACGCATTAAGTTCAATGAGTTGCCTACTAAACCTGTAAGCTGAGTGGCTTCTTGATCAGTGAGATTATTAAGAGGAGTAAGTTTGTAATCAATTTCTTTAGAAATAAAATTTAAGATTTCTTCAAGAGATTCGTATTTTATTCCCAGAATAATTTCTCCATTTACTCTTTTAAGAGATTCACCATATATTGCAGCACCATTCTCAACAATATAAGGATCCGTCAAGTTAAGTTCCTTTCTAATAACTTTTACTTCAGAAGCAGTTTTGCTTGTACAAAGAATTACGGGAATAGATAATTTTTGTAATTTTTTTATAGTTTCTTTAGCAGGTGATAAATCATATGAGTGATCCATTAAAGTACCATCTACATCACTTACTACCCAAATAGAAGAATTTTCTATCATTTTTATAAAGCACTAAGCCAAATTACTTGAAAAGGATCAAGACTAATATTTTTGCAATTGTATTTAGTGGATGTTAAAAAATCATGGGTATTGAAATCATTATCAATTATTTTTGGTAAATCATTATCATTCAATTGATAATTAATTTTATTTTCAGTCATATTATGGATTGCAAAAACTGACTCAGGCCCTTTGCCTCTTTTGATTACAACAATATCACTTCTACCATTAGACAAACATTTCATTTGTGAACAAGGGTGAAATTGCTTTAATTCTGATCGGACATCCATAGCATTACGAAGATATTTTAAGTTTTTATTAGCATTAGATTCAGGATTATTTAAAACAGCTGAAAGATTTTCTGATTTAAACTTTTCTCTGTTTAGATCTCTTCTTTGACCTGTCATAGAAAAACTTTTGATATCATTTTCTGAAGCTAGTAATGCTGGTAAATAAAATGCAGGAACCCCTTTCAGAGCCATTACTAATAGTTGACTCAAAATAAATCTCTCATATTGAAATCTTTTAGCATCTCTACTGGAGTCTTCCATTGCACTCCACCAACTAATATTCAATTCATAAGGTTTATCATCACCATTTGATAAACGTCTATGACTTACTAATCCTCCTCTTTTCTCACAATTAATTAATAAATTCTTAATTCTCTGCTCATTCATTAAACCCTCAAGAGCTCTTAAACCAACACCATCGTGCGATGCAGTGAAATTAAATAAAGTAGTATCTTCAGGTAATATGGGCCAATCAAAAATCCATGAGTTTAGAATATCAGCTCTTGAAGTAATAATTGCCTCTAGGAGAAGAGGAGGTAATGGGAAATTATATGCCATGTGGGCTTCATCATCAGAAATGAGATAAGATAGATTCTCCTTCTGAGGAACATTGGTTTCTGTTATTAAAACGCCATCATCAAGAAGATTATTTAAAAGAACTCTTAGGAGTTTCACAATTGAATGTGCTTTAGGTAAATGTAAGCACGTAGTCCCTGACTCTTTCCAAATAAAACCTACGGCATCAAGCCTTAACCATTTAATTCCATTAGATAAATAAGAAGTAATTAAATTTAAGAACTCAAGAGTCATTTTAGGATTATGCCAATTCAAATCAATTTGATCTGGCCCAAAAGTTGTCCAAACTTGTTTAGGGCCATCATCAGTATTTATTTGAGAAAACAAAGAGGAGCTTCTAGGCCTAACTACATTTGACCAGTCAAGATTTTGTTTCGGTGAAAAAACATTTGATATACCCGGTTCTTGGGATTTAATAAATTGCTGAACCCATGGATGAGATGATGAAACATGGTTTAGTACTAAATCAGCCATCAAATCATGATTTTTAGAAATACTTTTGAGATCATCCCAACCACCAAATTTTTCTTCTAAGGAATCATAACTTGAGACTGCGAAACCTCCATCGCTTGTGGATTTCAGAAAAGGAAGAATATGTACAACTTTAGAAAGACTGCCAAAATGTTTACTTAACAACTTTCCAAGAGTTATTAATGTTGCCTCGCCATTTTTATAAATACTATCTGCATAAGTTATCAAAACTGAATGAGATTCATTCCACCTTTCTTTATCTCTTATTTCTTCATAAGCAGATTTCTCTGAGAAATCATCTAAAATCTGCAATAATTGGTTTGAAATAAAATTAATTTCTTCTGTAGTATGATTTGAATAAATTGTTTTTAACAATTTATCAATTTTTAATCTATCTAATTTTTTCTCTGAATCAATTTGCTTCACTTTGAAAAAATCATCGAAGTATTAATACCATTCTGCACATCAATTAGAAAATGGACTTTCAACAAGGTTTAATCACAACAATACATGAATATGGAGTTACAGGAAATTTACTTAAAGAATTAAACAAAAGTCTTAAAAGAAGATCAACTAGCATTTTAATACCTTGTTTATATGAAGAGTTTGAGCGTCCAGCATTAAAAGATATAAGAGAAGTTTTAAAAAACCTTACAGGCTTGAATGAACTAGTTATTGCTCTCTCTGCAAAAACTGTTGAGCAAGTTAAGTCAGCAAAATCTTTTTTTGACTCTATGCCATTCCCAGTTCACGTTCAATGGACTAATTCTCCCTCTGTAATTGAGCTATTAAAAAGCCAAGAAAAAAATGGATTAGAACTTTTAGGAACTCCAGGTAAAGGATGGGCTGTATGGCAAGGAATAGGAGTTGCGACTAGAAAATCAGAAGTTGTTGCTCTTTTTGATGCTGATATAAGAACTTTTAGTCCTTTATATCCTTCAAGAATGATCCTTCCACTTCTGGATGAATCATATGGAATATCATATGTAAAAGCTTTTTACAGCAGATTATCTCTAGAAACAAATCAATTGCAAGGTAGAGCAACAAGATTATTCGTGGGTCCCTTGTTAGCAAGTCTTGAGCAGTTAGTTGGTAAGGGTCCGTTTTTACAATATCTTCAATCATTTAGATATCCTTTGGCAGGTGAGTTTGCTTTTACTAAAGACCTTGCTATGAATTTAAGAATACCCTGTGATTGGGGTTTAGAGATAGGTTTATTATCAGAGGTTTATAGAAACGTAAGGACCTCCAAAATAGCCCAGGTTGACCTAGGTTTATTTGATCACAAACATAAGAATATTGGAGATTCTTCTAAAGAAGGATTGCAAAAAATGTGTACAGAAATACTTTCAAGTGTTCTAAGAGGTCTCATGGAGCATCAAGCCGAGACCTTAACTAGCACTCAACTTGCAACTTTAGAAGTTCTCTACAAAAGAGTTGGAGAAGATCGAGTAAAACAATTTGGATTAGATTCAGCAGTTAATCAACTTCCATACGATAGGCACGAAGAAGAATTATCAGTACAAAAGTTTGCGAAACTATTAAGACCTGCTACGGAAGATTATTTGGCTTGTCCTACGACACTTCAATTACCAAGTTGGTCAAGAGTTCTATCTTGCGAGAACAAACTGCAAGAAGATTTAGCTTTGGCGGGGTCAAAAGACATAAAGATAAATGAAAAAGAATTAATTAAAAACTTCTAAAGCAAAAAATACCTCTGAGCCATTGGGACTTCATCAAGTGGTTCACAAGTAAGAAGTTCTCCATCAGAAAAAACTTCATAAGTTTGAGGATCAACTGAAATATTTGGTAGTTTACTATTTAGTTTTAAGTTTGATTTATTGATATTTCTTGTATTTTCTACGGCTATACATTTCTTTTGTAAGCCTAATTTATTTGGAATATTTTGTTGAATTGAATTTTTACTTAAAAAGGTAAAAGAACTCCTAATTAGAGATTGGCCGAAACTTGCAAACATAGGTCGACCATGTACGGGACCTGGAGTAGGAATTGAAGCATTTGCATCACCCATTTGGGACCAAACTATAGATCCTCCCTTAACAACTAATTCAGGCTTTACCGCAAAAAAGGAAGGTTTCCATAGTACCAAATCCGCAATTTTACCCTTTTCTATAGACCCAACATGTGTATCAATACCATGAGCTATTGCAGGATTAATTGTGACTTTAGAAATATATCTCTTTACTCTATAATTATCGTTTCTATCAGAATCCTGAGTTAGAGGCCCCCTTTGGACTTTCATTTTATGTGCGGTTTGAAAAGTTCTTGTAATTACTTCGCCAACTCTTCCCATAGCTTGAGAATCACTAGCAATAATTGAAAAGGCACCTAAATCATGCAAGATATCCTCAGCTGCAATAGTCTCTCTTCTGATCCTTGATTCAGCAAATGCAATGTCTTCTGGGATTTTAGAATCTAAATGATGACAAACCATTAACATGTCAAGATGTTCTTCTAATGTGTTCCTTGTATAAGGTCTAGTTGGATTTGTACTACTAGGAAGAACATTTTTTTCTCCACAGATTTTTATAATGTCTGGAGCATGACCTCCACCTGCTCCTTCGGTATGAAAAGTATGAATAGTTCTTCCTGCAATAGCGTTAATGGTATCTTCAACAAAGCCTGCTTCATTCAAAGTATCAGTATGGATACATACTTGTACGTCAAACTTATCTGCAACATTTAGACAAGAATTTATTGTAGAAGGAGTGGTTCCCCAATCCTCATGAAGCTTCAATCCACATGCACCAGCCTCGACCTGATCAATAAGATTGCTCTCGTTTGTTGAGTTTCCTTTTCCAAAAAAACCTAAATTCATGGGAAATGCTTCTGCAGATTGAAGCATTCTAGAAATATGAAAAGAACCCGGAGTACAAGTAGTAGCATTTGTGCCAGTTGCAGGTCCAGTTCCTCCTCCTAACATGGTTGTAATTCCAGAGGCAAGTGCTGTCTCAATTTGTTGGGGACAGATAAAGTGAATATGGGTATCTATTGAACCTGCAGTAAGAATATGCCCCTCTCCGGCTATTACTTCTGTTGATGCACCAATAACAATATCAACATTATCCTGGATATCAGGATTGCCAGCCTTACCAATTTCAAAAATCATTCCATCTTTTATACCCACATCAGCCTTAATTATTCCCCACCAATCTACGATCAAAGCATTAGTTATTACGGTATCTACAGCTCCATCAGCTCTTCTTACTTGAGACTGTCCCATCCCATCTCGAATAACTTTACCTCCACCAAATTTAACTTCATCTCCGTATGTGGTTAAATCCTTTTCTACTTCTATAAAAAGTTCGGTATCAGCCAGCCTTACTCTATCTCCGGTAGTGGGTCCGTAAGTTTGGGCATAAGTTTTTCTATCAATTTTATAAGACATAATTTTAACTATTTAAAGAACCATTAACTAATGAATTAAAACCATATGCATTTCTTAAACCTGCAAATGGCACTAATTTGACATCTGTTGTATCACCCGGTTCAAATCTAATGGCTGTTCCTGCAGGAATATCGAGACGCATACCATATGCTATTTTTCTATCAAAAATTAAAGCCTTGTTTGCTTCATAAAAATGATAATGAGATCCAATTTGCACTGGTCTATCTCCAGAATTAGAAACCGTTACTGTTTTAACTTGCTTACTAAGATTAAGTTCGATTTCACCTTGTTCAGGAATTATTTCACCAGGAATTAAATTACTCATAACTAATTAATCGGATTGTGAATAGTAACTAATTTAGTCCCATCGGGGAAAACTGCTTCTATTTGAACTTCATCAACCATTTCAGGAATGCCCTCCATTACTTGTGATTTTGAAAGCCAGGTAGTTCCCTCTGACATTAATTGACTTACACTTTTACCATCTCGTGCTCCTTCAAGAACTTGAAAACTTAAAAAAGCAATTGTTTCAGGATAATTAAGCTTAAGACCTCGACTAAGCCTTCTTTCAGCTAAGAGTGCAGCAGAAAAAATCAATAATTTATCCTTTTCTTGAGGTGAAAGATGCATAATAAAAAATTAAACTATAAATTCTTAAAAAAGGTTCTTTCTGAACATAATTAATAATTCATAGAATCTTGTAAAGGCCATACACCTTGATATTTTGGCTCACAAAATCCACAAACAGACCTAATTTGTTTCCAAATACAAAAAAAACATTTTCTAGCATCTTGAGAAGAACTCCCTAGGAAACGTACAGAAATTCCATTTTCAAGGATTCCAATTGATAAATTATTAGTTTCATTGAAAATTTTTTTTATATTTCCGACAAGATTATTTATTTTTGACTTGGAAAAATCTTTTTCGCAAATCCAAATTAAGGATCCAAAAACGGGCATGTAATCCATACCTGACTTGGCCACAAAACTTGCATTAGATAATTCAATCTGATCAACATATTCCCAATCATCAAGCAAATCATTATTTCTCATAATTTCTAATTTAGATCTAAAAACTCCACTCTCAATAGATTCTCCAGAAGATGATCTTCCAAGTCTTATTAAATCAGTAAATAAAAAACTTGAAGTTTCTGAAATAGATACTTTAAAAGTTTGCTCATATAAAGCATTTGCAAAGATGATTGTTTCTTGGGGAAGATACTCTAAATGAGAATTGTCAAGAATATTTATGAGATTCTTTTGCTTTGAAAAAATTCCTTTTGGATTGATTTTTGATCTTCCAACTGATCCATATACTTTCTGAGCTGAAGAAGTCGTCAACAAAACCTTAGAGTTTTTTTCAAGATTAACCTCAAAATCAAGTAAATCACCTCCTACCAATCCCCCTGCAGTATGTAGAACAGGCAAAATGCATCTGCCCTCTTGATCATGAGTAGACTTTAATAACTTATAAGGAGAAGTTGATTTAGATTTAAAGATTGTTTTATCAACATTTCCTAAACTTGCTTTATTATTGAAAAAATTTAAGAAACAATTACCTTCCCATGAAGTTTTAATCATAAATTGTTTTCTTTAATTACTAAATTAAAGTAACCAAAAATTTTGATTATGAGAATGAATAAACAAATTGTTGTAACTGATTGGATTAAGGAAAAACCGAAATTAGGTTTATTTTTAAAACTTACCTTAAGTTCAGATGAAAGAAGAATTTTAAGAGGTAAAAGATTAACCGATTGTGATCAAGAAATAATTTTACAATTACCTAGAAAAGGGAAATTAAATGATGGAGATATTCTTTCAACTAATAAGTCCAATTTTTATGTAGAGATAATTGCCAAAACAGAAGATTTAATTGAAATAAGTTCAAATTCTAAAATTGAGCTTATTAAAACTGCTTATCATCTTGGAAATAGGCACGTGGAAGTAGAAATCGAAGAAGGCATTCTTTTAACAAAAAGTGATTATGTTATTAAAAATATGCTTCTTAATTTTAAAGTTGATTTAAAAAATACGAAAAAAAAGTTTTTTCCGGAAAGAGGTGCACATAGTCATGAGTAAAAGTCACTTACTAAAATATTTATTAATAAGTCCGAACTTACCAGTTGGAGGATTTTGTTATTCGGAGGGTATGGAGAGTTTTCTTCATAATAAAAATTTAACAGATTCAAATTCGGTAAAAGACTTAATAATAAGTGAACTAGAAATTGGTCAGATAAGACTAGATGCAAGACTTTTACTAGAATTTTTTGATATTTTCAATGAGATAAAGGAAAGCAAAAATTTAAAAGGTAATTTGCAAAAGCTAATGAGTTTGGATAAATGGATCCTCTCATCAAAGGACTCTCTCGAAATGAGAGAACAACAAATTCAAATGGCAAAATCTCTCTTTGATTTAACCAAAGAATTTGGATTTGAATATCTATATGAAAATAATAAAAAAAGCTCCTGGTCATTAGCGTGGAGTTGGGCTTGTTATTGTTTTGAAATTACCAAGCTAGAAATGGTTGAAAATTTTTTCTACTCATGGAGTGCAAACCAACTTAGTGCAGCATTGAGGATTATTCCTATTGGTTCAACAAAAGCACAATTAATTCAGAGAGATTTATTAACAATAATTTCCAAAGTTTCTAAAGAAATTATGGACAAAGAAATTAATGACATCTATTTTGGCAATGTAGGTTTAGCTATGGCACAACAAAATCATAATGACCTTTATACAAAACTTTTTAGAAATTAATTTATGAGCAGCAAATTGAGAGTGGGAGTTGCGGGTCCTGTAGGCTCAGGAAAAACTGCATTAGTAGAGACTCTATGCTTAAGTTTGAAAAAAAATTATGAGATAGCTGTTGTCACCAATGATATTTATACCAAAGAAGATGCTAACTTTTTAATAAATAAAAAAGTTTTAGAGGAAGGAAGGATTATTGGTGTTGAAACAGGAGGTTGTCCTCATACCGCGATAAGAGAGGATTGTTCCTTAAATAAAAACGCAGTTTTAGATTTAGAAAATAAATATAATCCTTTAGATTTTGTTTTTGTAGAAAGTGGAGGTGATAATTTAGCATCTAGTTTTAGTCCAGAACTTGTAGATTTATCAATATATGTGATTGATGTATCTGCCGGAGACAAAATCCCTAGAAAAGGGGGGCCAGGCATAACAAGGTCAGATTTATTATTAATAAACAAAATTGACTTAGCAGATATGGTTGGTGCAGATTTAAATATTATGAAAAGTGATACTGAATTTATGAGAAAAGGGAAACCTTGGTTTTTTACCAATCTCAGTAGCGGCAAAGGAGTTGAAGAAATAACTCAATTTTTAGAGTCACATATACCCAACAATCCCAACTAGAAAATTGTTCATTATTTATATATTGGATTCAACAAAAAGTTACGACTGATACAAAACGAATCCTCACTCGTTAATAACTTTTATTTTATCCCCCTAAAGAGGGTCAATTACCTAATTTATCCTAATTCATGAGAATTTCAAGGCGTATTTTGGCAGGATTAGCTACTGCCTCACTTGCTGTCACAGCAACTTCATGCGGTGGAGGCGGTACCTCCGGAAGTTTCGATGACACAGTAACCGTTGGTATTTTGCATTCGTTATCTGGAACAATGGCGATTTCTGAATCAACCCTTGTTGATACTGAAAAAATGGCTATTGAAGAGATAAACGCCGCTGGTGGTGTTAAAGTTGGCGGTAAAAGCTACAAAATAGAATACATAGTTGAAGATGGTGCATCTGACTGGCCTACTTTTGCTGAAAAATCTAAGAAACTTATAGACCAAGACGGAGTTCCTGTCGTATTTGGTGGTTGGACATCTGCTAGTAGAAAGGCAATGTTACCTGTGTATGAATCAAAGGATGCTTTCCTTTACTACCCAATTCAATATGAAGCTCAAGAATGTTCAAATAACATTTTCTATACAGGAGCCACACCAAACCAACAGTCAGAACCCGCTACAGATTTCATGTATAAGCGTTCTCCTGCAGCCGGTGGAGATTTCTTCCTTGTAGGTTCTGATTATGTTTTCCCAAGAACTTCCAACACAATCACTAAAGCTCAGGTAAAACAGTTAGGAGGTAAAGTTGTTGGAGAAGATTACCTTCCATTAGGAAATACTGAAGTTGCTCCAATTATCTCAAAAATCAAAAAGGCTCTTCCTGAAGGTGGAATAATCATTAATACACTTAATGGTGACCAAAACGTTGCATTCTTCAAACAGATTCAAGACGCGGGTATCACTCCTTCAAGTGGTTACTACGTAATGAACTATTCAATTGCTGAAGAAGAGATTAGTACAATTGGTCCCGAGTTCCTTGAAGGTCATTACGGCGCTTGGAACTACATGATGTCAATTGATACTCCTGCATCTAAGAAATTTGCTAAAAGTTTCAAAAAAAGATGGGGAGCTGATCGTGTTGTAGCCGATCCTCAAGAATCAGCTTATAACATGGTTTATCTTTGGAAGCAGGCAGTAGAAGATGCTGGAACATTCGACGACAACGCAGTAAGGGAAGCCCTTGTTGGACAAAAATTTGATGCTCCACAAGGTCCTGTTGAAGTAATGCCTAATCACCACTTATCTCAAACAGTAAGAATTGGAGAGATTAATTCAGAAGGTGGATTTACAATTCTTGAAGAGACAGGTGTTGTTCTTCCTCAAGCATGGAACCAAAAGCATCCTAGTTCAAAAGGATTTGCATGCGATTGGACAGATCCTTCAAAAGGAGAAAAGTATAAGCTTTAATTTATTTAAAACCTATACTTCAAAATAAAAGGAGGTTAACACCTCCTTTTATTTTATATAATCAAATATTTTCTTTTTCTAAATTGGAGTTACTTCTCGATAGTCTTTTTAATGGTGTTGCAATTGGATCTGTGCTACTTGTTGCAGCATTAGGTCTTGCAATTGTTTTTGGTCTTATGGGTGTAATAAATCTTGCCCATGGAGAACTTATGATGCTTGGGGCTTATACAACATATGTAACACAATTAATTTTCAAATTACCAATATTAAAACCTTTCTACAATTCGTACATATTAGTTTCAATTTTCCTTGCTTTTATTGTTAGTGGCGTAGTAGGCATTTTACTGGAAAAAACTATAATAAGAAAGCTTTATGGAAGTCCACTAGAAACACTTCTAGCAACTTGGGGTGTAAGCTTAATTCTTCAACAATTCGTCAGAAGTGTACCTTTAGCTTATGGGACCGGTCTTGTTATAAGTCTGTTAATTGGTCTATTCTTACCAACTACATTCTCTTCAAAAATAAAAGAATCAATAAATTTCAAATATTTTAAATTTAGTTCTTGGATATTTGCTGCTTTAACAGGAGTCCTGACAGGTAGCGTAATATCATCATCTGTAAGCAAACTTAGTAGAGCAAGCGCTCGAAATGTTGATGTAACAGCTCCCTCATGGATGAGAGGTCAAGTAGAAATTATTGGCACCGCATTTCCTAAAACAAGATTAATGATAATTGTCATTACTTTAATTTCTGTGATAGCAATAACATTATTTCTTAATCAAAGTGCTTGGGGGATGCGCATAAGAGCAGTTACTCAGAACCGACAAATGAGTGATTGCCTTGGTATATCTACTGAAAAAGTGGATATAATCACATTTGGAATTGGATCTGGCTTAGCAGGAGTTGCCGGGGTAGCAGTATCACTATTAGGTTCTGTAGGACCAAATGTTGGCGGAAATTATATAGTTGGTTGTTTTATGGTTGTAGTGCTGGGAGGAGTAGGAAATTTATTAGGCACAGTACTTGCTTCATTTGGAATAGGAATAATGACTGATTTAATTGGAGCTGGAAGGCTCTTATCAATATGGCCAGATATGCCTTTACCTTTATCAAACACAATCAACTTTTTTGCGACAACAAGTATGGCAAGAGTAATGATATTTGCACTAATTGTTATATTTTTACAATTTAAACCTACAGGTTTATTTCCTCAAAAAGGAAGGATGGTTGAAAACTAATGTCCTTAAGTAAAATTAAATTTGATAAAAAAATAGTATTATCATTTTGGATAATATTAATAGCCTTAATTATTGCAGCACCAACTCTGCTCCCTGTATTCAGACTTAATCTTCTAGGTAGATATTTATCCTTATCCATAGTTGCTCTTGGTGTTGATCTTATCTGGGGATATACAGGTTTACTAAGTCTTGGACAAGGTATATTTTTTGCACTAGGTGGATATTGTGCAGCAATGTATTTGCAAATAACCAGCTCCACAGAATTTCCAAATAATATTCCTGAATTTTTTGCTTTATATGGTGTTGAAAAATTACCTTTTTTCTGGGAACCGTTTAGATCGCCTGTTTTTACCTTCTTCGCTATCTGGATAATTCCAGCATTAGTTGCAGGTTTAATTGGATTTCTTGTTTTCAGGAATAGAATCAAAGGAGTTTATTTTTCTATACTTACTCAAGCTTCTCTCCTTGTATTCTTTAACTTTTTTAATGGGCAACAAAAACTTATAAATGGAACAAATGGATTAAAAACAGATGTTACACAACTATTGGGTCAGATGGTAGGTTCTGAGTCCATGCAAAGAATATTCTTTTGGATAACCGCCATACTAGTAATAGCAGCATGGTTTTTTGCAAAGTGGGTAGTTAAAGGTAGATTTGGAAATATTCTTATAGGAATACGAGATGATGAACCAAGAGTAAGGTTTACAGGATATAACCCAGTTATATTCAAGACGATAATATTTTCTATTGCTGGAGGTCTCGCTGGAATTTCAGGAGCTTTATATACTGTTCAGTCTGGAATAGTTTCACCTCAATTTATGACAGTTCCCTTTTCTATAGAAATGGTTATATGGGTTGCTGTTGGAGGTAGAGGAACTTTATTGGGGGCGATACTAGGAGCGGTTTTCATCAACTATGCGAAAAGTTTAGTAAGTGAAGCTTTACCTGCTAGCTGGATGTTTATTCAAGGAGGGTTATTTATCTTAGTTGTAACAGCTCTGCCAGAAGGAGTTTTAGGATGGATTCAAGGAGATGGACCTAGGAATCTTCTTCAAAGATTTGGTTTGAAAAGGAGGATAGAAACCTATCCAAGTTTAGAAGTTAATAATAAGGAGGGAAATAATGAATAATAATGATCTTCTAAATTTAATTGATATTACTGTAAGCTTCGAGGGTTTTTTAGCTCTCAACAAACTTAATTTAAATTTAAAGAAAGGAGAATTAAGAGCTGTTATAGGACCCAACGGCGCAGGTAAAACAACATTTCTTGATGTAATAACTGGAAAAGTTAAGCCAACAAAAGGTGAAGTAATATTTAAAGGGAAATCTTTAGTGGGTAGAAAGGAACATAAAATAGCCAGACTTGGAGTTGGAAGAAAGTTCCAAAGTCCAAGAATCTTTGAAAATCTAACAGTCAAAGAAAATCTTGAAATATCGGTGTCAACTCCTAAAAGTCCCTTAAACCTTATAAACAAAAGTATTAAGGATGAGCAGCTTAATGAGATTGAACGTCTCATGAAGATTGTTAATTTAGCTCAAAAAGTTGATTCTAAAGCAGGATCCTTATCACATGGCCAAAAACAATGGCTTGAGATAGCCATGTTAGTAGGACAGAAGCCAGATTTAATGTTAGTAGATGAACCTGTTGCTGGTTTAACTGATGAAGAAACTGATCTTACAGCTGATTTATTAAAATCATTATCAGGAGAAAATACTGTAGTAGTAATAGATCACGATATGGAATTTATAAGAAGACTTGATAGTAATGTTTCAGTATTAAATCAAGGAGCATTATTATGCGAGGGGACAATGGAAACTATACAAAAAGACCAAAAAGTTATTGATGTTTATCTAGGAAGGCCTGAGGATTAGTTATGAAAAATTTACTAGAAATAAAATCATTGAATACATATTATGGCGAAAGTCATATTCTCAGAGATGTAGATTTAAATGTTCAATCAGGAGAAATGGTTTGTTTGATTGGAAGGAATGGAGTTGGCAAAACAACTTTATTGAAATCACTTATTGGTTTATTAAGACAAAAAAAAGGCGATATTTACTTGATTGGCGAAAATATAAATAGAAAAGCACCTCATCAGAGGGCGAGGAAAGGAATGGCTTACGTCCCACAAGGGAGAGAAATAATTCCATATCTATCAGTTGAAGAGAATCTTATGTTAGGAATGGAGTCACTGCCAGGTGGATTATCTAAGAATAAGAAAATAGATCCATTTATTTATGATCTCTTCCCAATCCTAAAAGATTTTCTACAAAGGAAAGGCGGAGATCTTAGTGGAGGACAACAACAGCAACTAGCTATCGCAAGAGCATTGCTGGGCAAACCTAAACTTCTATTACTTGATGAACCAACGGAAGGCATCCAGCCAAATATAGTTTTAGACATAGAAAATGCAATCAATCAGATAATTAGAGATACAGGAATTGGAGTTTTATTAGTTGAACAACACTTGCATTTTGTAAGGCAAGCCAATAGATATTATGCGATGCAACGAGGAGGTATTGTTGCTAGCGGAAATACTAGTGAGTTAAGTCAAGCAGTTATAGATAAATTCTTAAGTGTTTAAATAGATTATTATTTTTAAATTACTAAAAATTTTATTCATTTTTCGCATCTTATTAGGTCAATACTGTTTGGATGTTCATTTATATACTTATTAAATTCCATTGCGAGGGTTCTAGCCTCGTAAGCGTCTGCAGCATAAAAACAATTTTCTAATCTTATATTTTGAAAATCACGGTAATGCACTGTATATGGCTTCAACAAATTATTTTTGTTCATTTTAATATGCTAAAAAGCAATTGCTATATATCCCAACCATGCATATGTTCTTAAATTCAAAGCACTACTTTTGTTGTTTTCAAAATATATTGACTTAGATTATGTATTTAAAAATACCTTATGAAGAAAAAAGTAATTAATCTATTTTTTTTTATTTTTACAGTCTTGCTTTTTACCTTCTATTAAAAAAACAAATTTCGATAAAATATAACCAAAAACTGGAACCCAAAACTTTTCATAAAAATATTTCATAAAAAATTAAGCAGCTATTGATTCGTCATTTTTAATTTCAATTTTGTACATAATATTCAAATCTATAGAATTAAACAAATGTTGCATAAGCAGAAAATCAAGTTCCGCTTTCAACAAATGCACATCAGATAAAAGAAGGTCGTCAACAAAATCATCAAATGTATCTAAAAGGAGGCTCACAATTAAAAATTTTTTTTTGTTATTATCATCGCGTTGACAATAAAAGTCAACCAAATTTGAATATAAATTTTTGAAAAATTTTGAAAAATTAATAATTTAAAGATTAAAAATTTAAATAATTAATATAAACAAGCAAAATAATAGATTTAATATCAAACTAAGCGTTTTTGAATTAAATTTCATTTATCTCGCTTTTCTTAATTTTATATCTCTCCTGATAAGTATTATCAAAACAACAATACACATATTTGCTAAAAAGAAATTTAAAGAAATCATTATCAAACCTTTTAATATATTTATAGCAATACTTTTAATGTGTCGATACGAAAAGGATCACTTAAAAGTTTTAGACAATCAATTTTGATACTAAAAAAAGCTAACTTTAAGAATTATTTTCTGATCAGCTCGAAGTAACCATTTTTATTTAATAAATACTTATCGAACCAGAGACTTAATAGATTGTCTAATCCTATTCCATTCATTTTATTTATTTGAGAAGTCTTATAGTCTGATAGTGCAAGTAATAAATACGGAAAAATCATATCAGAAACTCCTTTTGGCAGTTTTTCTAAAGGTACTCCATGAGCTCTATCCCATAAAATTTGCATATCCTGAGAAAACAAAGAACTCCAATAACTAAAATTACAATATAACTTGTCTGGAGGGAGTAGATTTACAGATAAAATTGACGGTGATGAATTCATAGCAATAAATATTTTACGGATAAATTGAACTTAGGATTTTGAAATGGCGATAAATAATTTCTAATATGTAAATCTCCCGTAAATACAAACTAAATTTAACGCACAGTACAGCACTTAGCAACACTATTTAAGTGTTATATTTATCCATCATTTCTTGAAATTTAAGAAATGATAAAAACTTTTTATAAGTTTGCAAGTCAAAATCCTCCTGATTTGCTTCATCTAGATGAGTTGATTTATCAGGATTAAAATGATTTCCTAATTTACTATCAATTGAAGATTTTGTATTGTCTATAAAGTCAGCAGCCTTATTAGATAAGTTTGGTGAATTATTTTTGAGGATTTGATATGCTTGATTTACTTTAACATTTTTTTTATTAAATATTCCTCTCATAGAAAGTGCTTCTTCCACTAAAATACTTATTATTTTTGAATTACTTAAATTGTTCTCTATGCTAAGCTTATCAATTATTCTCAAAACATCTTCTCTAGGAATAAAACCAACTCTTTTTTTCTTAGTAGGCATTTAAAAATTTAAAAAGTTCAGCACTTGACTGTAATTAGTGTTGCACTATATTCATTATAAGTCAATTAAATGCAAATGATTTTGCCAACAGCCTTACTTTTTGGAGCCCTTGGATTTCTTTTCTACAACTCAAAAAAAGAACTTTCACTAGATCACAATAAATATATAGAAAGCCAAAAAGAGACTGACGACTTATATAAAGATTTGGAAGATCTATTTATTTAAAAACTAAATCCACAGTAAAGAACTTTGTTTCTTGACTAAAGATATACAAAACCTTAAACATTATTAGAATTAAATAAAAAATACAAAATCAATGACTGTCCATCAAGATTACGAAATTAAAATCAATCTTAATGAATTGATTGAGAAGAGAATTCCATGCTGTGATTTACTTCATCCAGATCATTGTTTAACTGAAAAACAAGTCTCTGAAATTGCTCATGATATTCGTATGGATTTAAATTTGCATGATCTTTATAAGCAAGTAGATCAACACATAATGAATTATGTAAATGCAGCTGGTATTGATAACAAAGATCATTGGGTCGAACCGCATCTTCCAGATTTGGAAAGAGATTTAAAGGAAGAAGTTGGTATAGAATTTGATTAATTTTTTTTCTTTCATAAAAGATTAATAAATGTATTTTTTTTCTAAATCATCTATTAATTTATAAATATTTTTAGCTGATCTCTTTCTTTTTTTAAAAAATGTAAAAACTATAAATCCAATTAATATTCCAAAAATAGGTGTGAAAATAATAATTTCATGATTCATAACTATCAAATACAAAGCATATTATTAAAATTATTAAATAACTTACTTAAAAAAAATAGGTACTTTATACAAATATATTTCGATATAAAAAATTAAGATTTTTTATAAAAAAGTTAAAGAATAAGAAGTTTTTTTGTAAATTAAGTACAACTAAACTTTGATTAAATATACGTAATGATTAATTGTTTTGCCTTAACATTTACTGAGATGGGAATTGGTAAAATAGAGTTAGTAATAATTGGAGCAGTAATTTTAATATTTCCAATTTTGTTTATTTATGCCTCAAAAAACCTTGATGCTAAGGGAGTTTTCGAATGGATGATGGAGAAACCCAATGATTGGATAGGTAAGAAATAGACTTTAACAAATTATATTCTTCTAGAATAATTTTAAATTTTCTAAATTACTAACATTAAAATCATAAATCTGACAATTATTTTCTAAATCATTAACTATTGAATTTTTAAGTAGAGAATAATCTATCAACCTATTAAGTTTATTATTTTTAAATTCCTTATTAGTCTCTCCAATAGCAAATGACAAAGCTCCTTCATAAGAAATACCGAATTTAGTTGTATTGCAATAAGTTCTTGTGAACTTATTAGAAATCTTTTTAGTATACTTTTCAAGAGTTTTAGATGAAGTATCTAATGAGTAAACCGGACTACTAAACAGAAGAATTAGAGTTAAAAAGAATATTGTGAAAATTCTTTTGATCATAATATTTCTTAATTTGCTAGTTTAATATATATTAGAATTTAACATTACTGACTTATTTTATTATTTATTAAAAATATAGAAATTAAAAATTTATTAAACATAAAAAATATTTCATATTTTGGAAGATAAAAATTCTCTTAATGAGTATTTAATAGTTTGAATTTTTTTGGGTATTTTTTTAAAAAAACGCCTTAATGCTTTTGGCATAATTAAAAATCCATATCAATATTTAATAAATAACAAATAACACTTAGGTATTCAATAAATAATTATCCAAAGATAAGTAAATTAATTATTAAATATATGGATTTAGATATGGAAATGTATTAGAACATGAATTATTGTTTTATTAACCATTTAATACAAAATTAATAAATATGGCATTACCAGAACTTATTTATGCTCCTATAGATGGCGGAACAATACATAAGTATGAAATTAGTGGTGGCAAGAGAAAATTCCTGAGATTTATAGGTTGTTATTTGGGCCAGTGCAACTTCCACAAAAATATTGATGATGCTATTGATTACATAAAAAATTTGAAAGAATCACAAAAGATACAAAAAACATGAAATAAAGATACATAAATACATTAGAGACTCAATATTTTTCAAGAACTACATAATTATTGCTACAAATAATAGAGAATTTTCTTTTTATAAGAAATTGATTATTTACTTGAGTTATAGTTCCGAAAGATAAACAGTCAATTAAAAAAGAAATTAATTTATGGAAAACAGACAAATTAATTTTTTTAAATCAAAAGACTTTAATACCGTTCTTAAGCCATTTAAAAAAGGAACGGTAGTAAAAATTGACTCGTTTGATATTAGAGAAAATCAAAATGAATTAAAAATAGGTTTATTTGGTTGGTATGCAATTTGTCCTTCACAAGAACTAAAAAAAAATAAGCTTTATTATTTTTCATTATATGATGAGCCTCTACTTCTTTATAAAGATGAGAATGAGGATGTTAGATGTATAAAAAATATTTGTCCACATAGGGGGGCTTCCTTTCTTGGAGGATCATTATCAGATGGAGTAATAACCTGTCCATATCATGGAGCTAAATTTTCGTCTGTTGGAAGTTGTCAAAATCTTGACAGAATAACATGTAGTCACATTGTTGATAATAACTACGATAACTACGCCAAAAGAATTCACTTATCTCAATACAAAGCTTTAGAAAGAAATGGATATATTTTTGTACATTTTTCTAAAAAATCTGACATAGATTTAAATAATATAAATGAAGATTCACCTATAAGTAACTACGATTTATCAGATAATGGTTTTTCAGATAAGGATTATGTATCTGAAGAGGTATTAGTTGACTTTAAATGTGATTGGTCAAGGATAATTGAAAATCACTTAGATATCCTTCATCTTTTTTGGGTTCACGGCGATACAATCCCTGATAAAGATGTTAATAAAAACGTACTAGTTAGTTTTAACCAAAAAATTAATGTTACTCCTAAATTCATTGAAAGTATTTATTACTACAAGAACAACCCTACAAAAGAATTTATCAGGATAAAATACATTCCACCTGGAAGAATATTAATATATAAAGGTGATCCTTCAGCAGCTAGATATTTACAAGTTTTAGATCATATTCCACTAGGAGATAACAAAGCAAGAGTAATAGTAAGACATTACAGAAAATTTTTAAAAAATAAATTTCTTAATAATCTCATGTTATTTAAAGAGACTCAAAGAAAGATTTTTTATAAGATATTTGATGAGGATTATATGATTTTAAAAACGCAAACATATAATCACAATATGGGATTTATAAGTAAAGATGAAATAAAATTATTGGGAGAAGACAGAATAATAAATTATTTTTGGAAATGGTATAAGAAGTCTGAAGATAAAGATGAACCATGGAAACTTTTTAATAAGACCCAAAATCTAGATGTATACGACAAAGTTATATTGAAATATCCTCCAGAGATAAAAAAACTAGAAATTATAAATAATATACATATTATTAGAAAAACATTCTTAAGATTTGCGGCACCACTTATATTTTTTCTGTTGATAATATAATTTATGAAGAAAGTAAATAGACCTTCATGGTTGAATTGGCTTTATCTTCTTATATTTATTTTAAGCTCAGTTCAATTGATTATATTTTGGAGTAATAAGTTTTAGTGATTAGTAAGTTTTGGTTTGAGGCACAAAATATAAATTGTTTTAAGGGTGGTTTTAGAGTAATTAAGGATTTAAATTTAAAAATATCGTATTCAGAGAATGTAATATTAATTGGACCAAATGGTTCAGGTAAATCATCTTTAATTGAAGTAATTAATCGAAACATATACCCAGTTAAAACTAAAAAATCAAAACTAAAAATACTTGGCAGTGAACTTATAAATTTATGGGAACTGAGAAAAAGAATAAGTACCGTAAATAATGATATTAAAAATAGAATAAATCCAAATCTGCATGTTTATGACTTAATTTTAAGTGGACTATATGGAAGATATTGTTACATACCAAATAAATCTGAAAGAGATCTTCATGAGGTGGAAAATATCATGAAAAATATGGATATATCATATTTATCAAAAAAAAATTTTTCATATTTATCAGATGGAGAAAAACAAATTTCTCTTATTGCAAGAGCTTTAATCAAAAAACCAGATATATTAATCTTAGATGAGCCAACTGCAAACTTAGATTATAAATCAAAGTTTTTTGTAATTGATAAGATTAATGAATTATCAAAATTAAACACCAAAATATTATGTGTAACCCATAATATTTCAATGATTACTCCAATTTACGATAGGGTCATAATGCTAAAAAGTGGTAGGGTAATTGCCGAGGGAAATCAAAATAAGGTTATAAATAATAAAAATCTAAATAAGTTATATGGAATTAATCTTGAGGTAGTTAAAGAAAATGAATTTTGGACTATAAAAAGATTACCTAAAGAATAATTATAAAAATAGCTATCCCAATAGCAAGAAAAATAAAGTATTTCCCTTTTAAAAATGAAGAGGATCTATTTTTAAATGAAGAAGAACCACATTTAGAACAAACTATCTTACCTCCTAATGATCGATCTGACACAAATGAAGAACTTCCACAATTAAAACAAACCTTATTTGCGCTCATCTAAAATAAAAAAATTTTTGAAACTCTATCTAAATTATATTCATAAAAATTATGTAAAGAAAAGCTTCAGTATAGATGATGATAATGAGAATCTATTGCAATAAGACTATTTGTAATACATAATTGATAATAATTCTCATTATCATATTTAATTTAATGAATTTCCACGGTTATGGAGAATATCCTTCTAAAACAGTAAGGGTAGTAACTGGGCAATCCGTTTTAATTGACCCTGCATCTAGACCAAAAGGCACATGCTTAGAAGTTGAAAGTGGAATAGCTAGAGTTTATTGCCCTTGCGAAGAAACTGAAGGGATGACACTTGCGTTTTTACAATCAGGTGACCAATTAAGAACGGACCTTTTGTGTAGTGAAGGTGTCTGTGTTGAAGCACTTACAGATTTATCTTTTCATAGCAATACAAATATTGATGATAATATTGGCTTCGATGCAGTAAATGAGTGGACTTTGCAACTCCTTAAAATCAGACATCTAGGAAATGCGGAACAAAGATTGCAAGCTTTATTTTCAATATTAGTAAATCGGTTAGGAAGAAGATGTGGTAATTGGTGTGAACTACCTTTTAGGCTAACTCATGAAAGGATAGGTGAATTAATTGGCTCAACACGTGTAACATCAACAAGATTAATTTCAAAATTAAGATCAGCTGAGTTATTAATATCACCAATTGGCACACAAACTGTAAGTGTTGCCCCTTCTTTTATTGAAACATCACTACTATAAAAACATGAATGAATCTCAATCAATAACGAACAACTTGTTAATTGAAGTTGATGTATTAAATAATAGACTAAGAAACATAAGGAAATCCTTCAAGGATACTCATAATAAAGCATTAAAAGAAAGATTAATTTCTGAAAACAAAAATATTTTTAAAAGAGTAAAAGAGATTTCTAAAATAGCTCATCTCTTAAATAAAAAAACCAATGATAAATTAAACTTTTCTAATTTACTTGTTGAAATAACGAAAAGGGCATTGAATGAAAATAAATTTGAAAGTAATTTATTTTTTCTTTAAATCACTATCTATCAATAAGATTGCGGAAGGTTGATTAGATGCAAACTTAACTTTACCAAGTATATTTGCAAATTCATCTTCTGATTTAGTTTGAGCCTCAACAATTGGATCTAAAAAAACGTTGGTTCTTGTATCTGAAATTCTTTCTGAAATAGCATAAAGTTGTTGTAGAGATGCAGTTAAATCAGCTTCCATATTGAAAGAATAAGAAATTAAATCCTCAATTGAATCCCATGCTTGGACTGGTGCAGGGAGTTCATCTAATTTTACGCTTTGTCCTCTAGCAATTAGGTAATCTGCAAATTTTTGAGCGTGCTCCATTTCACCTTGTGATTCACTTAAAAAATGTGAGGCAAAACCATTTAAATCCCGCTCTTGAAACCAGAGGTAAATAGAAAAATATTGCACATTTGCATATCTTTCCATTGTAAGATGCTCAAAAATATTATCCAACAAACTATTGTCCATTGGTTGTGCGATTGCTCTTCCAGATGGACCAAAATTAATTAATTTCCTTGTTTTTAAATTATTTTCGTTCATTACTCAAAAAGAAACTATATAAATAATACAACATTTTGTATAAATTAGTAATTAATTAATCCTTTAAATTAAAAAAAATAATATGATAATGAAAATCAATCTCAATACTATAAATGAATTTAGAGTACGGTTTTTATGAGCTGCTATTAACTAATAAAATATATTTAAGTAAAAAAAAGAAATGTAAAAAGAAAAAATGCTCAAATTGGAAGGGGGGGAAGTGTAATTGCCTATAATTAAAGTTTATAAATACACCTTATAAGCACCAGGATATAAAAAATAGTAACTATTTTTACTTATAGAAAGAGAACATTTATCTCCGTTATTCAGAAGATTATTAATATTAGTTCTAACCCTCAAAATGCTGTCATTAATAGATACTTTATAGATAAGATATTCGCCAAAAAATTCTTTAGATATTACATTTGCATTGCCATATCTTGATTTTTTTATTGAAATAAATTTAGGCGAAATTGACATTATTTTGATATTTGCATTATTAAATAACCCTGAACTATTTATTTCACCTAAACAAGACATAAATGAATTTCCAGTTTTTTTAAGATTAATAATATTATTTCCTAAGATAAAACTACTTACGAATATAGTTTTGGGATTATTTAGTAGGTTAATTGGGGTATCAATTTGATGGATTTTACCATCATTCATAACTGCAACTTTATCGCAAATAGACATAGCTTCTTGAGGATCGTGAGTAACCATCAATCCGCTTGCATTGCAACCTCTTAGAATATTTGGCAATTCACTTCTCAATTTAAGTTTGACATGCATATCAAGACTACAAAATGGCTCATCTAATAAAATAAAATTTGTATCTGGAGCAAGAGCCCTCGCTATTGCAAGTCTTTGTTTTTGGCCTCCAGATAATTCATGTGGGTACCTCTCAATAAAACTATCAAGACCAACCATATTTAATAAATAGTTAACTCTAGATTTATCTTTTTTGTTTTTCAAACCAAACATGACATTTTCCATAACGGTTAAGTGAGGGAAAAGTGCATAATCTTGAAAAACCATCCCAATGTTTCTTCTCTCAGGGCTAAGAATTTTTTTCCTACTTGAAATTTCGATATTATTTAGAGAAATTCTTCCTTTAGAGGGATATTCGAAGCCTGCAATTAATCTCAAAAGAGTAGTTTTTCCGCAACCAGAAGGTCCAAGCAAACCTAATAGTTTGCCATTTTCAATTCTCAAGTTGATTTTATTTAATATCCAATTTGAATTTTCTCGCTTATCATATTTATGATGCAGATCATCAATTATTAATGCATCATTTTTCACAAAACTCTTCTTCTTTAAATATATTAAATTAGCAGAAAATATTAACCAAAAATATCGCTTGTATAATTTTATACACCATTTAATTTTTAAATTTAATGAAAAAGTCTGAAAGAGCAGAAATAATACGCAAGGAACTCAAAAAGCTTTATCCATCGCCTCCAATACCTCTTGATCATGTAAATGCATATACACTTCTCATCGCAGTAGTTTTAAGTGCTCAATCAACAGATAAGAAAGTTAATGAATTAACAAAAAGCTTATTTAAGGTTGCAGATAATCCAGAAAAAATGGTGAAGCTAGGTATTAATGGCATATACGAATACATTAAATTTTTAGGTCTATCTAACCAAAAATCAAAGAACATCTATAACCTATCTAAACTGTTGATTGAGAAGCATAAAGGTGAAGTCCCAGATTCTTTTGAGAAGCTTGAATCTCTTCCCGGAGTAGGTCATAAAACAGCATCAGTTGTGATGTCACAAGTGTTTAAAATTCCCTCATTCCCAGTAGATACTCACATACACAGGTTGGCACAAAGATGGGGTCTATCAAATGGAGATAGTGTAGTTCAAACAGAAAAAGACCTAAAAAAAATATTTCCTGTTAATGATTGGAATACCTTACATTTGCAAATAATCTTTTATGGCAGAGAATATTGCACAGCAAGAGGCTGTGATGGAACAAAATGTTATTTATGTCGCACTCTTTATCCCAAAAGAAAAAAGAAATTTATATGTAAAAAGCCTTAAGAAATTTATATAATATCTAAATTAGTTTTTAATCATGAAAATAGCAATTACTGGTGCATCTGGGAAAACAGGTTATAGAATTTCCGAAGAGGCAGTTAAAAAAGGGTATAAAGTTAAGCAAATTATTAGAAAGAATTCAAAAATTTCAGAAGGACTAGAGAGTTTGGAAACAATTAGAGTTTCATTAGATAATAAAAAAGAACTTGATAAAGCATTAAAAGGTATTGATGCTTTGGTAATTGCTACTGGTGCGCGAGCATCAATAGATTTAACCGGTCCCGCAAAGGTTGATGCATTAGGAGTATATAGGCAATTGGAGAGTTGCAAAAGAGTGGGCATTAAGAGGGTAATTTTAGTGAGTTCTCTTTGTACTGGAAAGTTATTTCACCCATTAAACTTGTTTGGTTTAATTCTTATTTGGAAGAAATTAGGTGAAAACTTTCTACGAAATTCAAATTTCGAATGGACTATTATTAGACCTGGAGGATTAAAGGAAAATGAAGATATTAAATCAGAAAATATAAATTATTCAAAGGAGGATACTCAAATTAATGGATCAATCCCAAGAAGATTAGTTGCGCAATGTTGTATAGATTCTCTAAAAAACAAAGAATCCATAAATAAATTAATAGAAATTACAAGTTCGAATGATACTAAAAAGATTTCTTTTAAAAAAGCTATGCAAATGATTTAAAAGATGTAAATATATAAATTAAAACTATGAAAATAAATCCCAAAATTGACGCATTACAATTAATGCTTACTGATTTAAGAACTAGAAATGAGCCAATAAGACATAAAGCGGCATTTAAAGGCTGTCAACCAGAATTTCAAAGTCTTGTATCAAGATTAATAAAGCAGTTAGAGGACGAATTAGTTGCTGAAAAGCTTACAAATCGTGATAATTAAAAATTTAGATTACTTAAATGAAATTAAGTTATCCAATTTTGCTTGTTCTGAAAGTTCATCATATCCTCCAATAAATTTATTATCCAAAAATATTTGAGGGAAAGTATTATGGTTACTTTGAGCCATTATTTTTTGAAAGCTCTCATCATTGTCTATTAAAGTAACTTCATGAGGGATAGATAAAGAATTAAGCAACCTAATTGCTCTTTTAGACCAAGGACAATCCTTTAAAATATATGCTTTTACACGTGATTCATTAGCGATAAAATCATGATTTGAGATATTAATAATTTTCTGTTCAAAAGAAAGTAATAATATATCAGTACCTTTTTTTACAATACATCCCTCCTCAAGATGGCCGCCAAAGACATTGCATCCCTCATCTGCAAAACTCAAATGTAAATGAACATCTCCTTTATTAAAATGTCCGTTTAAAGAAACTATCTCTAGATTTCCTTCAAATTTATTTATCTCTTGATTAACTGGGCATTGAATACAAACTGTTCTAAGATTACCGACCACTCCAGAAACATACCCGTATAAATTATTCGATAAAGAATATTCTTTAATTGAATTTATCAAATCAGATTCTGGAGATAGCTTTAGGCTATGAGGCTGCATTAGATATAAGGAATAATTTTTTAATATAAAACATCATCATTCATAAAGAGAAGTTGAGTTTATAATCTTTAGGATTCAGATTTTAATTAAATTTAAGAATCTATCATCAAAAACCATTTATAGTTTTTTACTAAAAATTTAAGCTTGTTGAGAGTGTAATATATTTTTTATATACAATAACTAATTTTGGTATTAAGAAAAAATCTTAAAAATTTGGCATTGAATATTCCCAATTTATTATCTACATCTCGCCTTTTCCTTGTATTTCCATTAATACTTTTTTTAGAAATTAACAGGCCTTTTTATGTCTTTATATTGATTATTATTGGAGGTTTAACTGATTATTTTGACGGGTTAATTGCAAGGAAATTCAATCTTAAAACCAGATTAGGAGCTATCCTTGATCCCTTAAGCGATAAAGTATTCTATTTAATTCCTTTGACCTTCCTTTGTAAAAATAATTTTATACCCTTTTGGTCTTTGTCATTAATTTTATTTAGAGAATTAATTATCTCTGTCCTAAGGAACTCTACAAAAGACGGTTTACCAGCATCAATTTTAGGAAAATATAAAACATTTTTCTTTTTTATTTCAGTAATTACATTCTTTACACCATTAGAAATTAGCTTATTGAATAATTTGGCTTTAATTTTTTATTGGTTAGGATTCATCCTGACTTTTGTTACTTTATTAGGCTATTTAAGAATTAAAAAGAATATTATCTGAATTTTCATCAAACTCCTCACTCTTTTTATTATTAAAATCATTCACAAAACTATCTTTTAGACCATTAAGTAAATCAAAAGTTGGCGTCCACTCTAAATCACGTTTTATCTTAGAGATATCAGTCTGATAATGATTTAATCTAATTGGAAATCCCTTTCGAGACTTAGGATCTAATTTTTGATAATCAAATGTTCTTAAAGAAATCTCATTTTGGTTTAATCCAAGAACCTTCGCACAGAAATAAATTAAACCCTTGATTGATACTCCTTTTTCACCTGAACAGTTGTAAATATTATTTTTGGAATTTTCAAATTTTATGCATCTAATCATTACATCAGTAAGATCCGAAACATGGCCTAGCTGAGTAATTAAAGATCCGTCACCAGGGATTGGTATAGATTTTTTATTAAATAACCTTTCAAAAAACCAATTTTCAATTTTATTATAATTTCCTGGTCCATAAATATAAGTAGGTCTAAAACTTGTAAAAGGAATTTTTTGTTTTTTTAACCAATTTTCTGTCTCAAACTTTCCTTTGTGCCTACTTTCTGGATCAATTGGATCAACTTCGGATAAGGGTAGTTCACAACTATCTTTATAAACACCTGCAGAGCTGACATATATATATCTCTGGAAAGAGTTATCTAAATTTTCTATAAGAAGTTTGGTTTGTTCTAACTCTCGTCCAGAAATATCAAAAACAACATCATACTTTTCATTTCTTAGCTTGACGATATCTTCTGAATTATTTCTATCACCCTTAATTAAGTTTGTTTTTTTAGGATTACTTTTATTACCTCTCGTAAAAATATCAATATCATAATTCTTACTTAATAACTTTCCAACCAAAGACTTACCAACAAATCTAGTGCCGCCCATTACAAGAATTTTCATATTCAAAAAATATTTAACTGAAGTAGTAATCTTAAATAGAATTACATATTGAATAGTACTACTAATAAGTAATTAATGAAAAGGATGATTCTATGGACCTAATTCCAGCAATTGATTTAATGAATGGTAAGTGTGTGAGGCTTTTTAAAGGTGACTTTAATAAAAGAAAAGACTTCACCAAAGAGCCTCATGAGCAAGCTAAATTTTGGGAAAGCGAAGGGGCAAAATATATTCATATAGTTGATTTAGATGCTGCAAAATCTGGATCCCCAACAAACGATGACTCAATAAAAAAGATTGCAAAAACAGTTAATATACCAATTCAAATAGGTGGGGGGATAAGGTCTCAAGAACGGATAGAGCAATTATTTTCTTATGGTATTGAGAAAGTTATCATGGGAACCTCTGCAATAGAAAATAAAGAGCTAGTTAAAGACTTATCAAATAAATTTCCTGGAAGGATAATTGTTGGGATAGATGCAAAAGATGGAAAAGTTAGTACAAGGGGTTGGCTTGAGCAATCTAATATTTTCGCCACAGATCTAGTAAAGGAGTTTTCTTCATTTAAAATTGCTAGTTTTATTGTTACAGATATAAATACAGATGGGACGTTAGAAGGGACAAATGAAGAATTCATAAAAAGCATACTTGAAATTACAGATATTCCAGTAATAGCCTCAGGAGGTGTTGGTTCAATTTCTGATTTATTATCATTAGTAAAATTTGAAAACTGTGGACTTTTTGGAGTAATTGTAGGTAAAGCTCTTTATGAAAAAAAATTCACGATCAACGAGGCGAATAATGTATTGTCATCAGAGAGATTTAATGACTTTGATTTAAACAGAAATTACTACGCCTAAAAGAGTATAAAAATTGATTTAAGGCTGGTATTTGCAGTAATTGTTAGTTAATTTTGTATAAGAGATAAGAAATCTAGTCTTGGAATTAATTTCAAAAAAACCGATATTGATTATTGCTCCAAGCTTAATAGCAGAATCTTTATCGCTTAAGTTAACATCACTAGACCAAAATTTAGACATTAATTTTAATAATGGAACAGGTGATAAAACTCCTGATTTAGTTATATGGAATGTTCTTAATTTCCAATCAGAAGATCTTATAAGGTTAGAATTATTAAAATTAAAAGAAAGATATGATGAGTCAAAGTTTCTTATAATTCTCTCTGGCGAATTTGTTTATGAAGCAAATACCTTTCCATCGTTAAATGCTGAAGGTTTTCTTTTAAATCCCAGTGCAGAAAAAGTTCTTGAATCTATTGGTACCATTTTAAATGGAGGAAGGGTATTTGATATTGAAAATAATCCCCAAGTTAAGCTTAACAAAAATAAACCTCTCTCCTTTAGTCAAAAAATTCTAACTTCAGGTCTCAAACAAATAGATTCTGAAATTAACTATATATTCAAATATGTCAACTCTGATTCAACACCAGAATTTTATAAATTCATTTTAAAAGGAAGATTAAGAGAACTTATTACTGCAAAATCTTTTCTAATTTTCTTATGGGGTAATTCACTAGAACTTTATACAGAGGCAGTTTATACTGAAAATAAAATTAATCTTGAAAATAAGAACACTGTATTTATTAAAGATAAAAATACTACAGAAATATGGAATTTAATTTTAGATAGACTAAAAGAAAGGTATAGCTCAACTAACTTAGAGGTTGAATTCAATAATTCATCAATAATTCTCTCTGGGATAAAGAAAGAATTCATTTCACGACTAATTTGCAAAATGTTAGATGAGTTAGATAATTTAGTTAAAAATATTAAGGAAAACTATAAGGAGAAAGATTTTAAAGATGATTTAAATTCTCTTATAAAAGAACTTAAGGTTAATACAATTTCAAACATCACAGACAGCTATTTTCGATTAAAAAAAGGAGGCGAATCTATTTCAATAAATGATTTTATTTATAATGAAGTAAGTTGCGAAGAGATAGATAGAGAATCACATGAATCAATTATGTTTATTGAGCCAATTATTAAAAATGAAGCTCTTGACTATGATGGAAAATTACTCCCTCTATATGAAACAGAATCGTTTTTGATCCTTGAAAATATTATTTCAAACTGGACAATAAGGAACTGTAATTTATTAGCTTCTGAAATCTTTAATATTTGTTCTTCTTGGCCTGAATTAAGAACTGTACTTATAAATCCCGAATTACAATCGACAAGAAATTTTGAAAGATTTAGAAATAATATTAATAACTACAATCGCTGGCATGACTACATTTATATGCCTATCTACTTGTATGAGAGTAAAAGAGAATATATTGATATTATCGATAAAAAATTTACCCGTTACTTTAAAAATGAAAATAGGGAGAAAGAATTAGAGAATCTAGAATGGCTACAAAAACAAGTTACATTGTTAGTTGAGATAAGAGATGCCGTAGCACCTCAGTTAGAAGTTGCTGTAAAATATATCGGTAATCTTTTCGTAACTTTCCTTACAAAGGTCGTTGGTAAAGCTATCGGTTTAGTGGGGAAAGGAATCCTTCAAGGATTAGGAAGATCAAGTTCAAAGTAAGTTATTAAACTTTAATGAAAATAATTCAATGGATCCTTATAGCATTAATTTTCTTAAGCCCATTTAAAGCAAATGCCTCTAGAGATACTGATAGTTACGATGGCAACATTTTCCCAATATACGCAGGTAATGGGGCTATAGTTCCTCCCCAGACAACTCTTCAGGAATCATTAAAAAATAAAAGAGTTGCAGTTTTATTTTTTTATCTTGACGACAGCTCGGATAGTAAAGCTATGGCTCCGATAATATCCGGTTTAGATTTGATATGGAGAAATAATATAGATATCATTGCTCTAACTACTGATGAATTACAGGATAAAGAAAAGTCTGATCTTAGAAATGAACCTAATTATTATTGGAACGGATTAATTCCACAAACCATTATTTTAAATAGTGATGGTGAAGTTAAATTTGATAAAAATGGAATGATTAATATCGATGAATTAAACAAAGTTATTGGAGAACTAAAGGGAATTGATATAGAAGAAACGACATTTTCTGTAGAAAGTTTTAATGAATACAACAGTATCATTTCTGAAAAAGAAAAAAAAAATAAAAACAAAAATTAATTAAAAAAAATGATATTAATAAATATCTTCCTAGTTCTTTTAATTTTTTTAATTATTTCAGATTTATATATTAAAAACTCACCCAAATCAAAGTTAAATCTGGTACCTATAAATTACAAAATCAAAAAAAAGGATGGTTTAAACGAATTAATTATTGATTTAAAAATAACTAATAAAAGTAAAACTAAAGAGACTATGGTTTCTAATATAAATTTTGAGTTAGATTGTTTTAAAAGTAAAGGTAACGAATATTGCCAAAATTTTAATTATCAACAAGATATTTACATATATGAAAATAATAAAATTAAGAATTTAAATAATTACTGGCCAACAACAATTATCAAGTCAAATTCAGAATTATTTGTAAGAATCATATATAAATTTAGCAATGATAATTTTAGAAAAAAAATAAAATATCTATGGTTAAAAATATATTGGGAGAACTATGGACATTTTGGTATTTCAAATAATAAGGATTGTTTCTTAATTAATTTAGATGGTCAAAAACAAAGGCCGAAAGAAGTTTTTGAAATTCCAATAAATAATAAATATAAAGCACTTGCTATTAAAACTGATTTACTTGGTTGCTTTGATAACCCAGTAAATACTGTGATTGAATACTGTAAAGGAATTATAGAAGAAAATGATATTTTAACTATCGGTGAGAGTCCGCTAGCGATTATGCAAAATAGATATATTTCCCCTCAAAATTTAAAATATAGTTTATTTTCGAAAGCTTTATGTTATTTTTTTCACCCTACAAGCAGTCTCGCAACAGCTTGCGGGATGCAATTATTAATAAATAGAATCGGAGTCACAAGAATAACCTTTGCACTATTTGTTGGATATCTCTTCAAATTAGTTGGGATTAAAGGTATGTTTTATAGGTTAACTGGTTCAGAATCATCCCTCATTGATGATATAAGCGGTACAGTTACACCTTACGACAAGAGTATAGTTATGGGTCCTCTCAATGCGGATTTATTTTGTAAGGAGGTCTCGAACTATCTAAATATAGATGTTGCAGTTGTCGATGTTAATGATCTTGGAGGTGTGAAAGTTTTAGCAAGTTCAAATAAAAAGGTAAATAAAATACTCAAAAAACACTTATTATCAAATCCAGCTGGCAATGGAGATGAAAAAACCCCTATAGTATTAATAAGAGAAAAAAAGTAAATGAAAAAAGATACCTCTTATTCTTTTCAATCTAAAAAAGGAATGGAAGTAACTTTTGAAGAACTCCATATACGGCACATTAATCTTTTAATAGATATTAAAAATAAGGAATTGAATAATTGGTTTTTAAAGATGGCAATTATCAATACCTTTGATGACTTAAAAATCTTCTTGAATAATCTTAAGAAAAATAAAAATAAATGCATAATTGCTATATATGGAAACGAAATTATTGGTTATTTGAATATTTTTCCTTTAAACAAAAAAGAGACTTGCTTAAAAATATCTAAGCCCAAGTTGATTAAAAGCAAGTGTTCTTTAACCGATAAACAATTAACTTTAGGATTGATAAAAAAATCCATCTCAATAAAAGAAATCAAAACTTCAAGTTGGATAATTAATTCAGATATAAATAATGTTGACCTCATATCGAACGCAAGAGAATTAGGCTTTCAACCTTTAGGAGAGATAATCCTTTGGGATGGTTCTGATCTAAATAAACCTAAAAATCAAAATACCAATGCCTATACATTAATTAATGAATTCCAAAACATTAATAAACAAAATATATTAAAAATAGTTAATTTCATAAGATCAAATCAATCTCCCTTAATAAGAAATATTTTAGATTTTGATCAAGACGACATTCTTAAAAGAAATAATTCTAAGAGTGGTGCCTTAATATATGAAAATTCAGTTTTATGTACAATTTTAAAAGATATTAATTATCAAAATGAAGAAATTTATACTTTAACTATTAGTAGATATTGGGATAAGAGATTCAATTCTATTTTAAAAGAATTTATAAAAAGATTTTTTGAAAAATCACCTGTTTCATATTTAAAAACCTATAAAGAAAATTCTCAATTAAATGTTTTTCTTGAAGAGTGTAATATCAAAGAAAAAAATCAAGAAATAATTCTTATTAGGAACACAATAATTAAGAATGAAGCCAAACAAGTAAATATAATAAATCAATCTTTGGAATCAATCTTTGAAAAATTAAGTCCACAAGGTAATCCATATCCATCTCCTTTTCCATTAAAAACAAAGTGAAATTTTGCAAACCCAAGCCCAAATCAATTTTGAGTTTGGATATAGGTTCCAAAAGAATAGGATTAGCTTATTGTGATCCCCTCTGCATAACATCAAATATACTTCCAGCAGTAAAACGATTTGAAAATAATCAAGAGATTAAAATCATTAGAAATTATATAAATGAATTTAATTTGACTGGTTTTATTGTGGGTATTCCGCTAGATGAGAAAGGTAAAATGACCACTCAAGCTATTGACTGTAAAAATTACGGTCAATTACTTTCAAATGAATTAAAGCTTCCATTTTCTTATGTCAACGAACATAGTTCAACTTGGGAATCTTCAGAAAGATTTGGAATAAAAAAAGATAAATCCGGATTAATTGATAGTTTTTCAGCAAAAATAATACTTGAACAATGGATCGAAGAAGGTCCTGAATTAGAAGAAAAAGCTGGTAAACGTCAGATAAAATATTAGTATTAAAAAGGATAGATAATTTTTAAATGAAAGAAGCCAATTCAAATGATAATTATGATGCACAGACTCTTTTATTAAATGACTCAAATGGAAACGAGCTATTTTGTTATCTTGAACAATTAGTAAGTGTTGAAGGCCAAGAATATGCTTTATTAACGCCAGTTGATACACCAGTAAGTCTTTTTAAGATAAATGAAAAAGATGAACCTGAACTAATTGAGAAAATAGATAAAAATGAACAAATACTAAAAAATGCTGAAGCAGTCCTTCAAGAACATGATTTAAGACTTGTCAGATCAGCAGTTACATTAACAGTATCAGGAGAACTTGAAGAACCAATTTACGATGAATTAGAAGAAGATTACGTCGATGATGATAGTGAGAGTTATGAATTGCTAGTTAACTTTAATCTTTTTGACCAAGAATATGGCTTATATATACCACTAGATCCTTTTTTTATTGTTGGTAAATTAAAAGACAAAGGTGCCTTATTAGTTGAAGATGATGAGTTCGATAAAATTCAACCTTTGATTGAAACTGAGCTTGAAAAAAGTAGTTCTTAAAATAAATGAGATCTATCCTAAATATTAATTGGGATTCAAACTTACCAATATATAATATTTCTCAATCTGAGTTGCAAAAAAAAGGAATTAATTCTTTATTGCTAGACGTGGATGGGACTCTAGTAAATAGAAAATCAAATATGATCCCAAAAGCTGTAAAAAATTGGATCATAGAATCTAAAAAACTTTTCTCCTTATATCTAATAAGTAATAATCCATCAAAAAAAAGAATCGAAAAAATAGCGAAAGAATTAAATTTAAGTTATAAATACAATGCATCAAAACCTAGAAAAAAAGTAACTTTGTCTGCTATCAAAGAAATTGGCAGAGAGCCAAAAAATATAGCCATTATTGGCGACAGAATTTTTACAGATATTATTGTTGGGAATAGATGTGATATAAAAACAATATTAGTTAAGAGATTAAATAGAGATGGCCTGCCTATAAAATTTAATTTAACTTTGACAATAGAAAAATTAATTTCTCATTTTATAAAATGAAAACTTGGGTTATAAAAATTGGTACTAGTATTTTAAGAGGTACAGAGGAAACATCTACAGAAGAAGTTATTGAAAACCTTTCTAGATCCTTTACAAGTTTTCTTTCAAAAGGAAACAAGTTAATTTTAGTAACTAGTGGAGCCGTTGGATTAGGTTGCCAAAAGTTAAATATTAAAACAAGACCAAATGATTTAAGTACCCTTCAAGCTACTGCTGCAGTAGGTCAAGTTAATTTAATGTCCTTATACGATAAAGTATTTAATAAATTAGGTCTTAATATTGCTCAAATTTTAATAACTAAAGCTGATTTTAATTCACGAGAATCCTTTAATAACGCTTCTAAAACTTTAAAAAGATTAATCGATTTGAATGTTATTCCAATAGTAAATGAAAATGATACCGTAGCAAATGAAGAGCTTAAATATGGAGATAATGATACCCTCTCTGCTTTAGTTGCCTTGGCTATAAATGCTAACAAGCTTATTTTATTAACCGATATTGAAAATCTATACTCAAAAGATCCACGTAATAATAAAGATGCGCAACCTATTAAAGAAGTTCATAATAGTGAATTAAAGGAAATTAAAGATAAAAATATTCAAAACTCAAATAATGAATGGGGAACAGGAGGAATTTCTACAAAATTAATTTCTGCAGAAATAGCAACAAAAGGAGGAGTCGAAGTCCAACTAGTTGATGGAACTAATAAAAAAAACTTAATTGAAATATTTAATGATAATAAAATTGGAACTTTATTTTATCCAGTAGAAAAACCTATTGGAAACAAAAAAAGTTGGCTTTCACACGCAATTCAAACAGTAGGGAAAATTACTTTAGATGATGGCGCTTCTTTTGCAATTAAAAAAAAAGGTGCCTCACTTTTAGCGGTTGGTGTTAAGAATGTAGAAGGAAACTTTACGATTAATCAGGCAGTTAAAATCGTAAATACAAATGATAAAGAAGTTGCAAAAGGTTTAGTATCAATAAGTAGCGACAAATTAAGAAGTATCTTAAATAATAAAGAAAATAACAACTCCTCGATAATTGTCGTTCATAGAGATGTTCTTGCTCTCTCTTAGAAAAAATTAAAATTGAAAAATGCTTTTAAGTGATTTAGTTGATCTAATAAAAAAAGGAAATTCAAATTTTATTAGTGCCAATATTTTCGAAGATTTAAACATAGATGATGCTGCCTCATTAGATGCTGCAGTTAAACATCAAATATCTTTTTTAGAGGAAAATAATATCCTTAAAGAAAAATTAGATCAAACTAAAGCCTCAGCAATAATAACTACTAACAACGATGAAATTGTTAGTGCCCTAAAAAAACTCAATATATCTAACATAATCGTTAAAAATCCAAGAATTGCATTTGCAGAAGTATTGGATTATTTATATAAAACTATCAATTTCAAACCAGGAATTCATGCTTCAGCAGTTATAGATAAAACAGCAATAATTGGAGCAGATTGCCATATTGGACCTAATGTCTATATTGGAGAAAATACCGTAATTGGAGACAATAATCATATTCTTCCTGGATCATCAATTTTAGGCAATGTTCAAATAGGAAATAATAATATAATTCATTCTAATTGTGTTATTTACGAAAATACCATTCTAAAAAATAATTGTGTAATTAATTCAAATTCTGTTATTGGATCAGAGGGATTTGGTTTTATTCCTGAAAATGGCAAATGGGTAAAGATGCCGCAAAAAGGTGGTGTAAAAATAATGAGTTTTGTAGAAATTGGAACTAATTGTTGTATTGATAGACCCGCAGTTGGATTTACTTTTATTGATGAGGGAACAAAGTTGGATAATTTAATACAAATAGGTCATGGCGTAAAAATTGGAAAGAATTGTGCATTTGCAGCTCAAGTTGGTATCGCTGGAGGCGCAAATATTGGAGATGGTGTTATTTTGGCAGGGCAAGTAGGAGTCAATAATAGAGTAAAAGTTGGTAATAATGTCATTGCGAGTTCAAAATGCGGAATACATTGTGACATTGAAGATGGCAAGGTAATAAGTGGTTTCCCCGCGATGGAAAATAAATCATGGCTAAGGAGTTCAAGTATTTTTAAAAAATTACCAGAATTAGCAAAAAAACTTAGACAATTAGACAAGCAATAATTTATTGTTCTATTAAACAAAAATTTAAATGAAGAAATATAAGATTGTTTTATTGTCAGGAGACGGAATTGGACCAGAGATTTCAGAAGTTTCAAAAAAAGTTTTAAAAAAGCTTTCAAAAAATCATAATTTCGATATTGAGATTATTGAAAAATTATTTGGAGGGATAGCGTATGAAAAATATGGTACTCCTGCTCCAGATGAGACACTAGATCAATGTAAAAAAAGTGACGCAGTACTTTTAGCATGTGTTGGAGATATTAAATATGATTCTCTTGCAAGAGAATTAAGGCCAGAAAGTGGGTTACTAAAGTTAAGATCTGCCCTAAACCTTTTCGCAAATATCAGGCCTGTCAAAATAAGAAAATCTCTATTAGATGCAAGTACATTAAAAAAAGAAATCGTTGAGCATGTAGATCTTATTGTCGTAAGAGAATTAATAGGAGGAATTTATTTTGGAAAACCAAGAGGCCACATAACAAATACAAAAATCCCAAAAGCTTTCAATACTATGGTTTATGATTCGGCAGAAATAGAGAGGATTACAGAAATAGCAATAAAAATTGCTAACCAAAGAACTAAAAAAATATGTTCAGTTGACAAATCAAACGTTCTTGAGGTTAGTCAATTATGGAGAGATACAGTTTTAAATATCACCTCAAAAGATAAAAAAATATCTCTAAACAATATGTACGTTGATAATGCAGCAATGCAATTAGTTAGAGATCCTGGTCAATTTGATGTAATTTTAACTAGTAATTTATTTGGGGATATTTTAAGCGACTTAGCTGCAATGTTAACTGGTTCCATTGGTATGCTTCCATCTGCTTCTCTAAACAATAATGGGCCAGGAGTTTTTGAACCTGTTCATGGTTCGGCTCCTGATATAGCTGGTAAAAACATAGCCAATCCTATAGCAATGCTTTTATCTGCTTCCATGATGTTAAAAATTGGATTAAATGAAGAAGAAGCTGCAGAAAATTTAGAAACTGCCATTGATAAAGTTTTATCAAAAGGATTTAGAACAGCAGATTTAGCTGATGGGTCTTCTGAAGTTTTATCTTGCAGTGAAATCGGAGATAAAATAATGAATGAAATTTAAAAAAAAATTAATAAATAAAAAAATATTTTTAAGTAAAACATAAAGTTGGCATATGACCTGTCAGAATCATTAGATATTGTTTTTAAAAAATGTCAAAACGTCATCCAGTAGTTGCTGTAACAGGATCTTCAGGAGCAGGAACAAGTACCGTAAAAAGAGCCTTTGAGCATATTTTTGCCAGAGAAGATATTGTTCCCGCAGTTGTAGAAGGTGATAGTTACCACAGATTTGAGAGAATGCCTATGAAAAAAGCTATGGCGGACGCTCTTTCAAAAGGTGAAAATTTCTCTCATTTTGGTCCAGAGGCTAATCTTTTTGACAAGTTAGAAGAACTTTTTAAAATCTATGGTGAAACTGGAGGAGGAAAGAAAAGATATTATCTACATAGTCTTGAAGAAGCAGAAGAGCATAATACAAGACTTGGGACATCCTTGGAACCTGGACAATTTACTCCATGGGAAGATATTCCTGAAGGTACAGACGTACTTTTTTATGAAGGTTTGCATGGCGGGGTAGAAGGTGATGGATACAATGTGGCATCTTATGCTGATTTACTTGTTGGTGTTGTTCCGATAACAAATTTAGAGTGGATTCAAAAAATCCATAGAGATAACGCAGAAAGAGGTTACTCAGCGGAAACCATTGTGGACACTATATTGAGAAGAATGCCTGATTATATAAATCACATTTGCCCACAATTCAGCAAAACCGATATTAATTTCCAAAGAATTCCCACAATTGACACTTCTAATCCTTTCATATGCAGAAATATCCCAACTCCTGATGAGAGCTTTGTGATCATACATTTCAGAAAAGGGGCAAGAGAGAAATGGGGGATTGATTTTCAATACTTGCTTGGAATGATTAACGATTCATTTATGTCAAGTCCAACAAGTATCGTTGTAAATGGAGGGAAAATGGGTTTCGCAATGGAACTAATTCTCACTCCAATAATTCATAAAATGATTGAGGAGAAAAATAAATAATAATTAATTTTAGATTATCAATTCAAATCATTATATTTTTAACTTTGAGAAGTTTTTAATCTAGAGGATCTCAAATTTTTATATATCTTTCTTGATAAAAGTACCTTACTTAGATTTAAATAGAAAAAACAGGAAAAGTTGTGTCATTAATCGACTGGTTTGCCGCAAGGCGTAAAGATCAATTTGTTGGGAAAGTTTCCCAAGATACTGACGAGGGAGATGGTTTATGGGTTAAATGTTCAGAGTGTTCGCAAGTAGCCTATAGAAAAGACCTAATTTCAAATTTCAATGTTTGTAGTAATTGTGGACACCACAATAGGATTAATAGCGATGAAAGGATAAATATAATTGCTGATAAAAATTCATTCAAAGAATTTGATAGTTCACTAAGTCCTACAGATCCTTTGGGTTTTAAAGATAGAAGAGCGTATGCTGATCGAATTAAAGAAAGTCAAGCAGGTACAGGTTTAAGAGATGGAGTCGTAACAGGTATCTGTTCTGTGAATTCAATGCCTTTAGCATTAGCTGTTATGGATTTTAGATTTATGGGAGGATCCATGGGTTCAGTAGTTGGTGAAAAAATTACAAGGATAATTGAGAGAGCAACTTTAGAAAATTACCCAATTCTTATTGTTTGCGCATCAGGAGGAGCAAGGATGCAAGAAGGTATGTTAAGTCTCATGCAAATGGCAAAAATATCTGGAGCACTAAAAAAACATAAAGAGAAAAATCTTCTATATATGCCCTTGTTAACTCATCCAACTACTGGAGGGGTAACAGCCAGCTTTGCGATGTTAGGTGATTTAATTTTGGCGGAACCTAAAGCACTTATTGGATTTGCTGGAAGAAGGGTTATAGAACAAACATTAAGAGAAAAATTACCCGATAATTTTCAAACAGCTGAATATCTACTTGAGCATGGTTTTGTTGATGTAATAGTGAAAAGGAAAGATCTCAAGGATACTCTGACTAAAATTTTAAAAATTCATGGTGTAAAAGAACTTGCAGAATCAAATATATAAAATGAGAATAATTTCTAATTTATTTTATTTTTCTTTAAGCCTTCTACTCTTTATTTTAAACTTTGCTTCCTATTCATATGCCATAGGAAATGTTGATTGGGTTCTCCTTAAAGAGAATGATGATGGGAAAGAATGGCTTGATAAAGGGAGTATTAAGTCGCTGCCAAATGGTGAAATAAGTGTATTAACAAAGTTCTTTAAGAATCCAACTAATTCTGATGAAGATGGAGAGTTATCACTTTATGTAATGAGAATTAATTGCAATGAAAAAAAGTTCAAAGATACATCAATAAATGGAATTCCTCAATTCAATTCAAAATGGCAAACTTCTAATAATGATGAACTTATAGATGTTGTTATTGAAAATAGCTGTTCAGAGTTTATTAATAGATAAGAATGAATATTAAAAATAAAAAATTAAAAATAGCAATCGCTGGACTAGGGTTTGGGAAAAAAGTTCATTTAGAGGCATTAAAAGAATCTGATCACTTAACTCCTGTAGCTATTTATCATTACGAGAAAAAGCAAAAATCGATATTAGAAAAAGAAACGGGCTTAGATTTTTTTCATAATTGGGAAGACTTAGTTAAATCCCCAAAGATTGATGGAATTATTATTGCCACCCCCCCTGAATCAAGATTTAAGTTAGCAAAACAAGCTCTTGAGAATAATAAAAATTTGCTCCTAGAAAAACCCGTTTCAATATCCTCCTCAGAAATTGAAGAGCTTCAGAGAATATCTTTGATTAATAATTTAAGCGTATGTGTTGATTTTGAATATAGAGCAGTACCTCTTTTCCTTCAGACAAAAAAACTTATTGATGAAAATATCTTAGGAGATATATATTTAGTCAAATTAGATTGGTTAATGGGCAGTAGATCCGATCCCAAAAGGTCCTGGAATTGGTATTCATTGGAAGAAAAAGGTGGAGGAGTTATTGGCGCCCTAGGTACTCATGCATTCGATATGTTGAATTGGTTTTTTGGAGAATCAATAAATGTATCTGGTAAGTTAGCTACATCAATCAAAAAAAGACCTTTACCTAATTCATCTGATTTAAATGATGTTACAAGCGAGGATGTTTGTCTCGCTAATATAGAAATATCAAACTATGGCTCCAATCTTATTCCTTGTCAGGTATCCTTATCATCGATTTCAAAAAACGGTAGAGGATTTAGTTTAGAAATATATGGAAGCGAAGGTTCACTTATTCTTAAAAGCGAAAACCAAAAAGATTATGTCCATGGTTTTAATTTGAAATATTCAAACAACGAAAACAAAGTACAAAATCTAACTGCAGATTCAAGCTTTAATTTTGAAAAAACATGGACTGATGGGAGGATTGCTCCAGTTTTGAGAATTCAAAATTTATGGGCTCAGAGTATAATTAATAGAACACCTGTAATCCCAGGCTTATGCGAGGGACTTGCTAGTCATAAAGTTTGCGAAGCCATAAGAGAATCTTCGAAAAGTGGATTAAGTATCAAAATTTAAGGGTATACATTTATAAGTAGCAATTATCACCCGATAAAGTATTCGATTGATTTTATTTTTTTTTCATATTCTGGAAAAATCAATTGAACTGAACTTTTAAAGAATGGCTTTAAATTATTACAAAAATGAGCTTAAAGAAAATGCTCAATTACTAGCTTCTAAAGGAAAAGGAATATTAGCGGTAGATGAATCCACTAAAACAGTAGGGAAAAGACTTGCTGGAATAGGCGTTGAAAATACTGAAGAAAATAGGAAAGCGTATAGAGGAATGCTCTTTACTACAAAAGATCTTGGAAAATACATAAGCGGAGCAATCCTCTTCGAAGAAACTCTTTATCAGAATCACCAAGATGGTGAGTCAATGGTTAAGAAACTAAATGATCTAGGTATTATTCCAGGTATAAAGGTCGATAAAGGTCTAAATCCACTTCCTGGAGCAGGAGATGTAGAAACTTTTTGCTCTGGCCTAGATGGATTGGTTGAAAGAGCAGCAAAATATTATGAACAAGGTGCAAGATTTGCAAAGTGGAGAGCAGTTCTGCAGATTACAAATGATGGTTGTCCTTCAAAACTATCAATTCAAGAGAATGCTTGGGGATTAGCAAGGTATGCAAGATCAGTTCAAGAATCTGGTTTAGTCCCTATTATTGAACCTGAAATCCTAATGGACGGCGATCATACTATTGAAAAAACTGCTGAAGTCCAAGAAGAAGTAATAAAGCAGGTTTATATTGCCTGTCAAGCAAATGGAGTTTTTCTAGAAGGCACTCTATTAAAACCCTCTATGACTGTTAATGGAGCAGATTGTCCAACAAAGGCTGATCCTATAAAAGTTGCTGAAATGACAATCAGAACTATGGAAAGATGCGTTCCAGCTTCTGTTCCTGGAATAGTTTTCTTATCAGGGGGGTTAAGCGAAGAAGCCGCTTCTGTTTATTTAAATAATATGAACACTCTTTACAGGAAAGCTTTATGGAATGTTTCATTCTCCTATGGAAGAGCATTACAGCACTCATGCTTAAAGGCTTGGAAAGGAAGCGACGTTGAAGGAGGTCAAAAAGCGTTAATAGCAAGAGCTCAAGCAAACTCTGAAGCTTCAAAAGGTGCCTATGTAGCAGGATCTCAACCTTCATCTGATGAGCAATTATTTGTGGCAGGCTACACTTACTAAATAAAAAATTTTAAAAATATACTCTGGGTCATAAAATTAGTTTCTTCAATTTAGTATTTTGTATATCTAATGACGTGACATTTGATACCTCTTTATACTAAACTCTCGGAAACATGTGCTTTATATAGCATTTAACTTATTTTAATTATGGCCCTCGTTCCACTAAGACTACTTTTAGATCACGCTGCTGAGAATGGTTACGGTATTCCAGCTTTCAATGTTAATAACCTTGAGCAAGTTCAAGCAATCATGGAAGCAGCATATGAAACTGATAGTCCTGTAATACTTCAAGCCTCAAGAGGGGCAAGAAATTATGCAGGAGAAATTTTCTTACGTCATCTAATCCTTGCTGCCACAGAGACATATCCAAATATTCCAGTTGTGATGCACCAAGATCATGGTAATGAGCCATCAACATGTTATTCAGCGGCAATAAATGGTTTCACATCAGTAATGATGGATGGTTCTCTAGAGGCAGATGCAAAAACACCCGCAAGTTACGAATATAATGTTGCAGTTACTAAAAAGGTTGTAGATTTTGCTCATTCAGTTGGGGTTAGTGTTGAAGGAGAATTAGGTTGCTTAGGTTCATTAGAAACAGGGAAAGGAGAAGCTGAAGATGGTCATGGTTTTGAAGGTGAACTTTCTACAGATATGCTTTTGACTGATCCTGAAGAAGCGGCAGATTTTGTTGCTAAAACAAAAGTTGATGCATTAGCAATTGCTATAGGTACAAGTCATGGTGCTTATAAATTCACAAGGAAACCTACAGGAGAAGTTCTTGCAATAAGCAGAATTGCTGAAATCCATAAAGCACTTCCAAATACACACCTTGTAATGCATGGATCTAGTTCAGTTCCTCAGGAATGGTTGGATATCATAAACAAATATGGTGGTGAGATTCCTCAAACATATGGAGTTCCCGTTGAAGAGATTCAAGAGGGAATAAGAAATGGAGTTAGGAAAGTCAACATTGATACAGATAACAGACTTGCTTTCACTGCAGCGGTTAGAGAGGCAGCATTTGCTGATAAGGCAAACTTCGACCCAAGACATTTCAACAAACCTGCTAGAAAATACATGAAGCAAGTTTGTCTTGACAGATACAAGCAGTTCTGGTGCGAAGGTCAAGCAAGTAAGATCAAACAAAACAGCACCAATTACTTTGCTGATCTTTACGCTAAAGGTGATTTAGATCCAAAAGTAAAAGCTACTGTTTAATTTCTTCCCAAATTAAATAAAAAAAAGACCTCCAAAATTGGGGGTCTTTTTTATTTCAATATTAATGATTTTAATGTAAAGAGACCATCAGTCCCACCAATTGTCTCGTCACATGCACGCTCTGGATGAGGCATTAAACCTAGAACATTTCCCTTTTCATTAGTTATGCCTGCAATATCGAATGAGGATCCATTAGGATTATTTTTATATCTCAAAGCGATCAATTCATTATCTACAAGTTTTTTTAAAGTATCAGAATCACAATGATATCTTCCTTCCCCATGCGCTATTGGCAACTTAATAGTTTGTTTTTCACCTCCATTATTAAACCAACCTCCTTTTGAAGAAATGATATCAAGTTCAACATCATCACAGATGAAATTAAGATTTTTATTTGCAGTAAGAGCACCAGGCAAAAAGCCTGATTCTGTCAAAATTTGAAACCCATTACAAATTCCTAAAACTCTTTTCCCGCTTTTAACAAACTCATCCAAGGCATTTATTAATGGAGAGAATCTCGCAATTGCTCCGCATCTCAAATAATCACCATAGCTAAATCCTCCAGGTAAAACTATTGCATCTACATCACTTAAATCTGAAGACTCATGCCACAAGTATTTTGTTCTTATGTCTAGACAACCTTCCAATGCCCATGAAACATCACGATCACAATTAGAACCAGGGAAGACAACAACTCCTACAGTAAAATTATCCATCTTATAATTTTTCTAGTGAATACTCATAATCTTCAATAACAGTATTTGCGAATAACCTATCACACAATAAATCAATTTTTTCTCTTACTTCGTTTTCACCATTACCTTCTATTTTCACTTCAATCATTTTTCCTATACGTAATGATTTTATTCCCTCGGCTCCAAGTTTTATAGAAGCAGATTTAGTAGCTTCCCCTGCTGGATCTAAAACTGAGGGTCTTAGTCTTACAAAAACTTTTACAGCAAATTGGTCCAATTAAAAATTAATTTCTACTAGAAGATTAGTTTAAATTTTAATAAAAAGTACTATTGATTAATAAACAAATATTTTTTTACCTTAAGGTTTTCTGAGTTTTTAAATGTCTATGTAGCCTCTACCAAAACAAACTAAACAAGTTTTTCTTGAATTTTCAGGTGTTTTAAAATTTCCTGACCCTCCACATTTTGAACATTTTATTTTATTAATTGAAGAAACTTCGTTAGAGATTATTTGTTTTAAAGCAATTTTTGGATTTTCCATCTTGGGCTATCTACTAATTAAGTATCCCGACAAGTAACTATAAAGTCAAATTGCTATTTTTGGTTCACTTAAAATCTTAAATTTCTCTTTAATTTTTTTATTGAAAGTTTTTATGGATTTTTCATCAAAGGAAATTATTACTAATTCAAGCCCAGCATTATCATTTGGTCTCCAACAATTGTCTGGAGCTTCTTCAAACCAAGTATTAATTTTCTTTCCAACAATTTGTATTTGTAAAGGCAATGATTTGTTTGGTATCCAAATACGTCCTTTTATTCGAAGAATGTTTAATTCATCCAAGATTTTTGACATCTCCTTTTCAAAGTCATTTTTTTCAAGGAAATAATTTAATTTAAATGAATCTGTTACAAGCTCAACATGATTATGGTCATGTTCTTCCGTTAAAAATTCTTTATAAGTCTCTTTTTTAAAATTAAAATCAAATAGATAATTTAAATCAATTTTGCCATTCCTGGATTTAAGGACTGGTGTAGATGAATTTAGACTTCCTTGAATTTTATTTTTTACAACGTCAAACTGATCATCATTTAAGATATCTGATCTAGAGACTAAAACGATATCAGAAACTTCTAGTTGCTCCTCAAAAAGTTCATCTATAGTGGCGTTATGATCAATTTTATCTGTTTCGTTATATTGTTTTGTTATTTTATTTAAATCATTAATTGGTGAACCATTTAGCATTGATTCTCCATTAACGATACCAACAACAACATCAAGGTAGATGGAAGACCTAATCTCAGGCCAGTTAAGCGCTTGAATTAAGGGAATTGGTAGTGCCAACCCACTTGTTTCGATAATTATTGATTCGATAGGAGGATTAAATTCTAGGAGAGCTTTTATTGATGGAACAAAGTCATCTTGAACAGTACAACATAAGCATCCATTATTTAATTCGATAACGCAGTCGTCTTCAGATTCATCACATTTATCACAACTTTTAATCAAATCACCGTCAATTCCAACATCACCAAATTCATTAATTATTAAACCAAATTTTTTATTACTCTCTTTTAGTAGATATCTTAGAAAAGTTGTTTTACCTGAACCAAGAAATCCCGAAACAACAATAACTGGAATTTTTTTTTTCATCTTTGATTATTAACAACCTAAGCTATATTCTGTACTCTCTCCTGTAGAACTATTTGTGCCATTAGCAATCGCACATAATTGTTTTTGTTGTGTACGACTTAGAACAGCATCAGTAAAATCTGCACCATCTATTTTTGCGCCTTCAAAATTACTCTCCATTAATAAAGCATTAGTAAAATTAACATCTGAAAGATCAGCATCTGTAAAGTCTGTTGCATAAGCCAGTGCATCTCTTAAATTTGCTCCCGTAAAGTTTGAGTTTTGCAATTTACTATTATTGAACACCGCCCCTTCTAAATTACTTTCACTGAAATTAAACCCATTCAAATCAAACTTAACATATTCGTTTCCGCTTAAGTCTTGACCATGCATATCTGGCTCTAAATTAAGGTCTTGCTGGTTTCTAATCTCAGGAGGTCTTTTAGCCCATGCAGAATTTACAAAATTAAAAAATAAAATCCCAACGAATAACAAAGTAATTAATGCATTCTTAAGTGAGGGGAAGACAATTGATTTAATCATAATAAGACTGTATTTTAGAACTTAAGTATTTAAAGCTTGTAAGAGTATCTTAAAGGAAAATATATGGCAATGTCACTAAAGGTTATTGTTCCTCCTCATCCATTAATAAAACATTGGCTTTCAATATTGCGAGAAAAAAATACTCCAAATATTTTGTACTCAACAGGATATGAGCAATTAGGGAAATGGCTTACATATGAAGCATTACGTAATTGGCTGCCATATAAAAAAGAAATAGTAAATACTGATAATGGAGACGCAGATGGATTCTTTATTAATAATGATTATCCTATAAAAGTGCTCGCAATGATGCCCGAAGGTTTATCTCTTTGGTTTGGATCTAAAGAAGTAATTCCTAATTCAACCCTCTCATTAGGAGAACTTCCTAAAACTATTGAATCAAATGAAGGAATTATATTTTATTCAGAACAAATAACAACAAAATCAGCAACCTTAGAAACTTTAATTAAATTAAAGGAATTAGGTGTTGATTCAAATAGGATTCTTTTAATAACTGCTATTTGCTCAAATAAAGGGTTAAATGAAATTGCGAAATTACTCCCTAATCAGGTAATTTACACGTCTTGCATAGATGAGGAAGACGAAAAAACACAATTATTAGTCCCGGGTATTGGAAATCCTCTATCGCGTTTAAGTACTATATTTCAAGATAAGAACTAATATAGAATATAGGAGTAAATATTTTACCAATGTCTGAATACAGAGATTCGTCTTCAAATAATCTTTTATCATTAATAAGCGGTGCTTTTATTGGAGCAGCAGGTCTAGCTTGGTGGTTAATATCCGAAGCAGACAAAAGAAAGGAGGAAAAAAAACAAAAAGCAATGATGTATTCTTCCAGAATTCAAGACGGCTCAGAAGCGATTGATTCAAATAAAAATATAAATGAAGTTGAAGGAGAGAATCTGGAGAAGAAAGTTGAGCAACTTAATTCTGCAATTGCTGATGTGAGGAAGCAACTTGAAGAGTTGGGGCAATAGAATAAAAAAGGTTCTCAAATAATATGAATAAACTCAGATCATCTGCAATAACCCAAGGTGTGCAAAGATCCCCTAACAGATCGATGTTAAGAGCTGTTGGATTTAATGATGAAGATTTTAATAAACCTATTATTGGAGTTGCAAATGGATACAGCACCATAACACCATGCAATATGGGTTTAAATAAGTTAGCTCTAAAAGCTGAAGAGTCAATAAAAAGATCAGGTGGGATGCCTCAGATGTTTGGGACTATAACAGTAAGTGATGGTATTTCCATGGGAACAGAGGGCATGAAATATTCTCTAGTTTCAAGAGAAGTTATTGCTGATTCAATTGAAACAGCATGCAATGCTCAGAGTATGGATGGAGTACTTGCTATAGGTGGATGTGATAAAAATATGCCTGGTGCCATGATTGCGATTGCAAGAATGAATATTCCCTCAATTTTCATTTATGGAGGGACAATAAAGCCTGGAAAATTGCATGGAGAAGATCTTACTGTTGTTAGTGCATTTGAAGCTGTTGGACAATTAACATCAGGCAAAATTAATGAAGAAAGGCTAATCCAAGTTGAGAAAAATTGTATTCCTGGTGCTGGTAGCTGTGGAGGAATGTTTACAGCAAATACAATGTCTGCGGTTATTGAAGTATTAGGGTTAAGTCTTCCTCACAGTTCCACTATGGCTGCTGAAGATCTTGAGAAAGAACTAAGTGCAGATAAAAGTGCTGAGATATTAGTCTATGCAATAGAAAAAGATATAAGACCTCTAGACCTAATGACAAAGAAAGCATTTGAAAATGCAATATCAGTAATTATGGCAATTGGCGGATCAACAAATGCGGTATTGCACATCTTAGCTATTGCGAATACTGCAGGAATAGATATCAACATTAATGATTTTGAGAGAATCAGACAAAAAGTACCCGTTATTTGTGACCTTAAACCGAGCGGTAAATATGTGACGGTGGATCTTCATAAGGCAGGTGGGATTCCACAAGTAATGAAAATACTTTTGAATGCAGGATTAATTCATGGCGATTGCAAAAACATTGAAGGCAAAACCATCTCAGAATACTTACAAAATATTCCAGATAAGCCACCAACAAATCAAAATGTCATAAGAGACATAGATGATCCTCTTTATAAAAAAGGACATCTAGCTATATTAAAAGGTAACTTAGCGAGCGAAGGTTCTGTAGCCAAAATTAGCGGAGTAAAAAACCCTGTATTAACAGGTCCCGCAAAGATTTTTGAAAGTGAAGAGGATTGTTTAAAATCGATATTAAATAACGATATCAAAGCTGGTGATGTCGTTGTTATTAGAAACGAAGGTCCTGTAGGAGGTCCAGGAATGAGAGAAATGTTAGCTCCAACATCTGCGATTGTTGGTCAAGGGCTAGGAGAGAAGGTGGCTTTAATTACCGATGGCAGATTTAGCGGGGGTACCTATGGTCTTGTTGTGGGTCACATAGCTCCAGAGGCTGCTGTAGGAGGAAATATTGCTCTAATAAAACAAGGTGATTTAATTACAGTAGATGCTGTAAAACAACTTATTGAAGTTAATTTATCTGACGAAGAATTAGAAAAAAGAAAAAAAGATTGGGTAAAACCTATTCAAAAATACAAAAGAGGAATTCTTTCAAAATATTCGAGAATCGTAAGCACATCAAGTTTAGGGGCTGTTACTGATTTATAAATCTGCTCAAATTTTATTTTCTTAATCAATAAAACTTTTTATCCTATTTGCTAAATTTTCCAATCTAGCGCTGTATTTGGGTGAGTTACATTTTTTCCCATTATTGCTATCCATCCATAATGTTTTAACTCCACACCATAATATTGGTTCATCAGGGAAGTTAAGCTTAGAGATTACTAAAACCAATTCTTTATTTGATTTAAAAAGTTCTAACTCAAGATCATAAATTTCTAATCTTTTACCTTCTTTATCTCGACATAAGATATTAACTGTTAAATCAATATCTTCATCTTCGAATTCGTATTCACCATTTATTTTTACTACAGAATGTACAAAAGGTTTATTTGTTAAATCTGCTGACTTAGCGATTAAGCTCTCTATATTTTTAGGTGGATTTTCAAACAACACTTATCGATTTAATTAAAACTTTTATTGAACCCTGTTTAAACTTATTATTAAGTAATCCATCATCACCGAACTTAGAGTGTAGTAGTTGCAATCTTTTAATTTTAGATGGCTTGAATTTAAATGGAAAACGTACTTTATTAGCTCTTACTGAAGGTTTTAACTCACTAAAAGGAATTTGAACATTTGTTGTCCCGAATTTTTTTGTTGGGAATGATTTAATCCATCTAAGTCCACCCGGAATAAATTCGGTTAGTCCTAGTAAATCATCTTCACAAGCGACAGCAAATTTAAAAGTTCTTCCTTGTCCATCAATATTTAATTCAAAGGATGAATACTCAGATACATTTAAAGAAGGTTTATATATAGACGATCTACAACTAACAAATCCTCCTGCTTTCTCTACAATATTACCCTTTAATATCAACCCCGAATTTGAAGTTTCGCAAAAAGCTGAACTTGATCCACCCATAACAGTATCATTTAATGTTTTCCAACCGTCGAACTCCTTTTTCTGGAATAAAAATTTTTTCTTACTCATTAAATAATTTGAATTATTAATAGACTTTAACTAAATTTTTAATTCTTTTGCTGATTCCTGATCACAAAATATTGAAATTTGATTAATAGATTTTATCAATTTTGATGGTGTTCTATCTGGTGGCTCTTTTTCATCTAATAACCTCTCAAGAGCAACTCTTTTAGAAGCTCCACTAACTAAAAATACTATCTTTAAAGAAGCTGAAAGAACCTTTGGAGTTAATGAAATTCTTTTTAAACCTTTACCTTCATTAAAAATAACAAAATCATCTACATTATTATTTTTTTGATAAGGGAATAGTGAGGCTGTATGACCATCGTCTCCAAGACCTAATAATGTTAAATCAAAAGTTGGAGGGTTTGATCCGCATTTTTCAAATAATTTAGAAATAAATTGATTTTTTGTAGCTTCATCATCAGCATTTAAATCATTGAAAATTTCATAAAAAAAAGCTTTAGATCCAAAATTAGTTAACAATGAATTCTTCAACATTAACGAGTTACTCAATTCTGAATTTGGATTAACACATCTTTCATCCCCTAAAAAGACATCAACCATATCCCATCTAAGATCACTTTTTGATAAAAGCTTATAGACAGATTTAGGAGTTGAACCTCCACTTACACAAAATTTAAACCTGTCTTTCTTTTTTAAAGTATGAATAATGTGACTTTCAATAAACTTAAAAACCGCTGTAGATAGGTCTAACTTGTCTTTGTAAATGTAAATTGTATATCCATTTTTAACCTTTTCAATCATTTCATCCATTCAGTATGAAAACTACCTTCCTTATCAATTCTTTCATAAGTATGAGAACCAAAACAGTCTCTCATTGCCTGAACAAGATTCTGAGGAAGTCTGTTGGTTCTGTAACTATTCAAATAATCTAAGGTACTGGATAGACACGGGACTGGTATACCAGCTTTTGTGGATAAAGAAACAACTTTAGCTAAGTTATCTAATCTTGTCGCAATTTCATTATTGAACCAATCATCAAAAATTAAATTTTTTAGATTAGGATCTTTGTTATAAGCATCTTGAATTTTACTTAATAATTTTGATCTGATTATGCAACCACCTTTCCATATTTGAGCAATTGACGGCATATTCAAACCATAGTTATATACTGCAGATGCTTCTCTTAAAATATCCATACCCTGGGCATAGCTAGCAATTGTGGCAAGGACTACAGCATCAAATAAAGGTTTCATTCCATCTGATTTATTTCCTAAATCAAAATCCTCTATCTCTTTAGATGGAATAGTTTTTTCAATCTCACTACGTTGCTCTTTTAAAGAACTCATTACTCTTGCATTTAAAGATGCATAAATAGTTGGGACTGATACCCCCAGTTCTAGAGCACTTACAACAGTCCATAACCCTGTACCTTTCTGCCCAGCTTTATCTAATATTTTTTCCACGACATCATCTCCAGTTATCTCATCTTTTGTATTTAGACAAATCTCTGTTATCTCAACAAGATAAGAAGCTAGTTCATCAGTGTTATTCCAAATACCAAATACCTCTGACATTTGCTGACCGTTCATACCTTTGACTCTCTTCATAAGGTCATAAGCTTCTGCAAGTATTTGTTCAATTCCATATTCAATTCCGTTATGAACAGTTTTCACAAAATGACCTGAGCCTCCTGGTCCAACATATGCAACACATGGTCCGTCTTCAACTTTGGCAGCCATTTTTGTTAATAAGCTTTCTATTGCATCATATGAAGCCTTAGTACCACCAGGCATCATACTTGGACCCTCTAAAGCTCCTTTGGCCCCTCCAGAGACTCCCATCCCAATATATCCAAAACTTTTACTTTCAAGAGTATTCACCCTTCTTTCTGTATCTTTAAATTGAGAGTTGCCGCCATCTATTAATAAGTCTCCTTCCTCGAGATATCCAGAAATATTATCAATGACAGCATCTGTTGCAGGCCCAGCTTTTACCATCATTAGAATTCTTCTAGGTCTCTCTAGCTTGTTAACAAATTCTTGAAGAGTTTCAGCTCCTTCTATATTCTTCCCAAGTCCTCGACCTTGTAAAAATTCTTCAGTTTTTGAGTAAGTCCTATTAAAAACTACACTAGAAAATCCATTTCTCTCTGCGTTAAGAACTAAATTTTCGCCCATAACACCAAGACCTATTAAACCAAAATGTGCCTTGGACATAAAAAATTAAAAAACTCGATAAATACAGTGTGCCTGCAACTTAACAAAATTGCTCAAAAAAAAAACTTATGTCAGCGAAAAACGATGGAAAATTTTAAATAACAGTTCCGTTTGCAATGGTTGCATTTTTAACTACTACAACAATTCCATTTCTGATATAAAAGCCTAATTCTGGCTTATCTGCTTCTTCTACTCGATCTTTATTAATGATCACGACATTATCGCCAATTCTTGTATTCTTATCAAGAATTGCTCTTTTTACAGTAGTCCCTTCGCCTACTCCAAGTGGAGTTCCGCCCCCTTTTCTTAATTCAATCCTCTCTTCAGGGGATTCAAAGAAATCGGCTCCCATAACAAGAGTATCCTCAAGAACCGAGTCACTTTCAATCCTGCTTCTTACACCTAAAACACAATGTAAAATACTGCATGACTTCAAGATTGTGCCTTCACAAACAATTGAATCAGTAATTTGAGCATCTACAAGTTTAGAAGGGGGTAAAAATCTAGGTCTAGTATAAATTGGAAATTTCTCATCATAAAAACTAAATGGAGGTTTTGGTTGCTCAGTCAATGCAAGGTTTGACTCAAAGAATGCTCCAATTGTGCCGATATCTTCCCAATAATCATCGAATACATAACTTTTAAGAGTATCGCCTCTATTTAGGGCTTCTGGAATTATGTCCTTACCAAAATCCGTATAATTAGGAAATTTATTTAGAAGATCGAAGAGAGTATTTCTGCTAAAAACGTAAATCCCCATAGAGGCTAGATATGGTTTTTCGGCAGCTGACTCTTTACTTAATCCGAATTTTGAAGTATCTACTGCCATTGCCTTCAACTTCTCTCCAGTAGGCTTTTCACTGAATTCTTTTATATTTCCTAAATCATCTGTTCTCATGAGGCCAAAACCTTCTGCTTGAGATTCATCCACTGGCAAAGCTGCGACAGTTAAGTCAGCTCCATTATCTCTATGATGTTGAACGAATAAACTGTAATCCATTCTATACAGTTGATCACCTGACAATATTAAATACTCGTCAACATCCCATTCTTGAAATAGCCATTGGTATTTTCTTACAGCATCAGCTGTACCTTCAAACCACTTCGGACTATCAGGAGTCTGCTGCGCAGCCAAAACCTCCACAAATCCTTGGCCAAAAGGTCCATTTAAATTATATGTTCTTCCTATATGTCTATTTAGAGATGCACTATTGAATTGGGTCAATACGTACATTTTTTCAATGCCTGAATTTATACAATTACTAATTGGGATATCTATTAAACGATATTTACCTGCCAACGGCACAGCAGGTTTAGCCCTCATTTTTGTTAGAGGGTAAAGTCTAGAACCTTTTCCTCCTCCGAGGATTATGGCCAACACACGCTTCATTAAATCTAATGGAGGTAGATATACAACTATTTAAAGTAACTGATTATGGACATATTTAGAAATACAGATGGTCAGTTTACAAAGGTATTTCGATAAATCACTAGAAAAACTTAATATAAATCGAAAAAAATTAGTAATTTTAATCCTCTTCTACCAAAGAAAACAATTTTTCAACGATTTTCAAAGAAACTTGTCTTTCTTCTCTTGACTGAGGACTTCTCAGCTTGGTAACAGGCGTGTGAAGTATTTTATTGATAATTCCCTTAGTAAGAGCTTCCACAACTTTTCTTTCTCGAGCCGAAAAATCTGGCCCCATCCTGCTAAGTGCTTTTTGCAATTCCTCTTTTCTAATCAACTCCAAATCTGATCTAAGTTTATTAATTACTGGAACCGCCTCTAAACTTGCCCACCATTCTAGAAAAATTATCATTTCTTCTTCTACTAAAGATTCCGCTTCCTTTGCTATTTTCTTTCTAAATTCTTGATTTCTTGAAACGACCTCTTGTAGGTCATCCACATCAAATGATTTTACAAATTCATGGTGTTTGACATCATTAGATATATTTCTAGGCACACCGATATCTATAAATTTAAGTTTATTACTCAAATTTAATTTTTCAATTTTAGCTAGATCAATTATTGGCTCTTCAGAAGCTGTACTTGTGAAAACAAGGGAACATATTGATATGCTTTCATCTAATTCGTTTAACCCCCTACAAACAATCTCTAAGTCAGGGAAGTCTAGAGCAAGATTTAATGCTCTTTCAATATTTCTATTAACAAGAATAAGTTTTTGACATCCTTTTGATTTTAAATGAGTTATTAGAAGCCTACTCATTCGTCCGGCACCAACTACAAGAACGTTCTCTGATTCCAAACTTACAAGAGTATCTAAACCCTTTTCTTGTCCAATTTTTAATTGAGCAAGTTCTACCGCTGCTGAACTTATTGATACGGCTCCAGTTCCTAAATTAGTTTCGGATCTTACTTTTTTACCTGTACTAACTGATTGAGTTAATAATCTATTAAGAATTGGTCCAGTGGATTGATTCTCTTGACCTAATCTCATCATTTTTTTTACTTGAGAAAGAATTTGTCCTTCCCCTAGAACGAGGCTATCGAGTCCTGCCGAGACTTTCATCAAATGCAAAACTGCTTCTTCCTGTCTAAAGCAAAAAAGATGTGGATTTAAATCTTCAAAAATAATTCCAGAATATTCTGATATGAATTCAGTAATGGATGAAATCCCAGTATTTTTATCCTTTACTAGCGCATATATTTCAAGCCTATTACAAGTACTTAAAATTGATACCTCCAGTATATCAGAGAAAGCTTTTAATGCCTTCAATGATTCTGTTATGGATTGGTCAGGAATACTTAACTTCTCACGCACTTCGACAGGTGCCGTGCGATGACTCAGTCCGACGACAACAATATGCATAAAATCAAAAGTGGATTTTTAAAGGCTGATACTCTTAGCACCATCTTTTATATGGACAGTATTTGTGAACCTTGCAGTACTATCTAATGTACTAATAACTAGACTACTTGTTCTAACACAATCTTTTTCAAATTTAACTCCGTCAAATAATAATCCATCAGTTATTCCACTTCCAGCGAAAACAACATTTTCCCCCGATGCTAATTCGTTAGCTTCATAGATTTTATCTATATCAGTTATGCCCATTTCATTAAGACGTTTTATATTGCCTTCTTTTGTGTAATCAGCCCATTCAGAGGTTTGAGCGATTGCTGGATCATAGACTAGTTGTCCTTGAAAGTGTCCGCCTAGAGCTCTCATCGCAGCGGCTGAAATAACACCCTCTGGAGCTGCACCTATACCCATCAAGCAATGTGTTCCAGTTCCTGCAAAACCACATGCAATTGCGGCTTGCACATCACCATCAGAAATCGGCTGCACTTTTGCACCACAGCCTCGAATCTCTTTAATTAAATCTTTATGCCTTGTTCTATCCATTACAACGACGGTTAATTCATCAATAGCAAGTTCCAAGCAATCACTGAGAATTTTCAAGTTTTCACTAGCCGAATTTCTGATATCTACCTTTCCTTTAGCAGCAGGAGGTGCCGCTAATTTGTTCATATAAAAATCAGGTGCATTAAAAAGACCACCTGTGTCTGAAGCTGCCAAAACAGCCATAGAGCCTCTTTGATTATTTGCACAAAGATTAGTTCCTTCACAAGGATCTACTGCAAAGTCAACCCCTGGACCACTTCCACTACCAACCTCTTCACCTATATAAAGCATAGGTGCTTCATCTCTTTCACCTTCTCCAATAACAATTTTCCCTTTCATTTCTATTTTGCCCATTCGCAATCTCATTGCTTCGACAGCTGCAGCATCAGCTTCATCTTTTTGACCAAGTCCTGTTAGTTTTGCTGATGCAATTGCTGCTTGCTCGACAACTTCGAGAATTTCTTGAATTAAAGTTTGATTCACAATTAAATTTTTGAGGATTTTCTAAAAGGTTTTGAGTATGATCTCACAAAAAACGTCATTTTTTATGAGAAATATTATGCTAGTAAGCTTTTTTAACTCTTTACAGCTGTTACTTTATCAGGCCGTGACTTGAAATTAGGAATAAACAACTAAATATAGTATCTTTATTAAATATTTTAAAAATTAAATGACTGAGTCAAATCAAACAAATTTAGCTGGTGTTAATAGGCCAATTCAAATAATTCCTTCAGTTTTACCAGCAGATTGGGCAAATATGGGTGCATGTGTGAAAGAGCTCGAGGAAGCTGGGGTAGATAGAATTCAATTTGATGTAATGGATGGTAATTTCGTACCAAATCTTACATTCGGTCCTGAAATGATTGCTGCATGCAGGAAATATTGCGATGTCCCTTTCGAAACTCAATTAATGGTAAGCCAATACAACTGTGAAACCATGCTTGAATCTTATGTAAACGCTACAAAAGGGGCTAATGGTGAACCAGGGGTGGTAATAGCTCATGCCGAAGCAAATATTCATTTGCATAGAGTTCTCGGAAAAATAAGAGATTTAGGAGGATCTCCTTCTGTTGCATTAAACCCTCATACTCCTTTTGAAATGATTAAAAATATTATGGATATGGTTGATCATGTTTTGGTTATGACAGTTAATCCAGGCTTTGGAGGACAAGCTTATATACCAACAATGCTTAATAAAATAAGAGAGATAAGAAACTTTATTATCGAAAAGAACTTAAATGTAGATATTGAAGTTGATGGGGGGATAAAAGCAAATTGGACTATTGCACAATGTGCCGATGCTGGTGCCAATTGTTTTATTGCAGGTAGTGGGATGTTTGCTTACCCAACATTAAAAGAGGGATGTGATGACTTGAGAAAAGTTGCAGAAGAAGCACAAAAAGGGAATGTTCTTTCAGAAACTTAATAAATATTCAGGGTGATTAAAAATCATCCAAAAATCCAGCCATAACTATGCAATCCTATTCCTAAGAAATTAACCCCTAAATAACATACTAAAACCACTAAAAAGCCTGTAGATGCTAATAATGCAGGTCTGCGGCCTTGCCAACCCTTGCTTATTCGCATATGCAGATAAGCAGCATAAAACAACCATGAGATAAATGCCCATGTTTCTTTTGGATCCCAACTCCACCATGTGCCCCAAGCCTCATTAGCCCAGACCGCACCAGAAATTAAACCGAGAGTTAAAAGAACAAAGCCGATTAATATAGAACGATAACTTAATGTATCTAATTCTTCTGAATGAGTAAATTCAATAGGTGCAACTAAATCATTTAAAGGATAGTTATTAGAAATTTTGAACCCCCCAATACCTGTTGAACTACTCCTAATTTGAAGCGGATTATTTTTATTTATGAATAAAACAGATACTGAGAGTAAAGAACCTATTATTAGTGCCGCATAACTAAGCATTACGACACTAACATGCATTACTAACCAACTAGATCTTAAAGCTGGAACCAAGTTGGATGATAATTTCAAATCATCAGGCAACACAAAGCAGGCAAAGGCCGCAGTCAGTAACTCAATAGGTATTGCAATTGAGGGAATTATTGGAGATTCGTATTCCCTTTCAATCAATAGTTGTCCCAATGTAATCCCCCAAGCAAGGAAATAAAGAGATTCATATAAATTGCTAATGGGAAAGTGTCCAGAAATTGACCACCTAAAAAGTAATTGTAACGATATTAATAAATTCACTAAAATTGTTAAGAGTCTTACAGTAAAGGAAGGTTTTTTTTTAAAAACTGCGACTAATGATATTGGTAAGTTAACTAATAAGAGATAAAACACTAAAAGACCCAAGACGGAAACTGGGTCGTATATTAAATTTTTAAAAAGATTATCTAGTATCATCCAAGAAATTAACCTGGTTTTAATATTTTAAGACAATCAAATAATAATTTAAATCATCCCTATATGAGTAAATCTTTAATAATAAAGTTTTAATTTATTTTGCAAAAAGATTTCAAAGTTTGAAATTTTCTCCTAAATAGTACTTCTTGACTATTGGATTATCAGCTAATTCACTTGATGATCCGTTAGCTAAAATTTTTCCCTCGCTTAATACATATGATTTGTTTGTAATTAAAAGGGTTTCCCTCACATTATGGTCTGTAATAAGAATCCCTACCCCGTCACTACTTAATTTAAGAATTAGTTTCTTTAAATCATTCACAGCCAGAGGATCGATCCCAGCAAAGGGTTCGTCTAATAACAAATATTTAGGTCCTTTTCTACCTACAGTGAGAGCCCTGGCTATTTCACATCTCCTCCTCTCTCCTCCAGAAAGTTGATAACCATAATTATCTACAAAATTATTCAAATTAAATTCATTTATTAGTTGTTCTCTTCTATTTCTAATTGCAGCTCTACTATATGATGAATTCTGCAAAGCCAAATCTATATTATCCTTAACAGTGAGGTCTCTAAATATACTCGCTTCTTGAGTTAAATAACCCAACCCAAGTCTTGATCTAATCGGGAGAGGGAGATTTGTTATATTTTTACCATTCATAAAAATTTCACCTTTATCAGGTTTTATATTCCCAACTGCAAGGTTAAATGTAGTAGTTTTCCCGGCACCGTTAGGTCCCATTAAACCTACAACCTCCCCTGGATTTACAGTTACTGAAACATCATTTACTATTAATCTTCCTTTAATTGAAAGAGATACATTATTAATTTTTAGGTTCATTTGCCTTGAGATCGATTAGTTTTCTTATTTTCTTTAAAAAAAAACGAAATAGTAAATATAAATTTAATTGAAGATAAAAATATGATCATATTCATCAAAGAAGTTTCAAAAAAGGCTTATCACTCTCATTTAAGAGCTCTTTATATTGTAATTTCCTCAATAAATTTTCCAAACATCGGCAGAAGGATTCAAGATCAATTCCTAAATTAATCTTGGTTCTAGTTTTTATCCTCCCTAAACCCTCTCCAAGCAAAATAGTAGCTCCATTTAAATTACCCTTACTTAAGTGAAACTGAGAAACAGATACTTGTAAAATTCCTTGGATAACTTGTCTTTCGTCACCATCAACGGAATTCCATATTTCTTCAAAAGCATCATGAGCCTCATACCATTCATGATTGTTAAAAAGTTTTAAAGCATTAAAAAGGGAATCTTTAAAGCTTTTTGTACTTTCTTCGTTCATGAAACTAATTATTAATTTTTTTTCTTTTTATTTATTTTTCTCATTCTTATCGAATCCGGTGTAACCTCTAGCATCTCATCTGGACCTATATATTCAAGTGCTCTTTCAAGTGTAATATCAACAGGCGACTGCAATGTATCAAGTTCCTCTGCACCTGCAGACCTCATGTTAGTCAACTGCTTAGTTTTACATATATTCAACTCGAGATCTTGAGGTCGATTATTCTCTCCAATTATCATTCCTTTATAAACTTTAACTCCAGGTTTAATAAAATAAACTCCCCTATCTTCAGCATTCTTTAATGCATAAAATGTAGCCACGCCTTCCTCAAAAGCTATAAGAACTCCATTCCTCCTAGTTTCAAAATCTCCTGTTTTGGGTTTATATTCATAAAAAGAGTGACTCATGATACCTTCACCTCTCGTTATACGAACAAATTCACCGCGAAATCCAATAAGTCCTCTTGATGGCACAAGAAATTCTAATTGAGTTCTCCCATCTGAACTTGTTTGCATGTTTTTCATTTCTGCTTTTCTTGATCCAAGTTTCTCTATACATGAACCAACGGATACTTCAGGCACATCTAAAACCAAAGTCTCAATAGGCTCACATTCAACATTATCAATTTCTCTAAAAATTACTTGAGGTTGTGAGATTTGAAACTCAAACCCCTCTCTTCTCATTGTTTCAATCAATATACCTAAATGTAATTCTCCTCTTCCTGAGACTGAAAATCTATCAGGAGAATCAGTTTCTTCGACCCTTAAGGCAACATTTGTTAAAAGTTCCCTTTCCAATCTATTTTTTAATTGTCTACTAGTAACAAATTTCCCTTCTTTACCCGCAAATGGAGAATCATTAACAACAAAAGTCATATTTAATGTAGGTTCATCAACTTTAATTAATGGAAGTGGATGGGGAGAATCGGGACATGCTATGGTCTCACCAATATTGACGTCATCGAAACCAGAAACGGCTACGATATCACCTGCGAATGCTTCATTTATATCAATCCTTTGTAATCCTTCGAATCCTAGAAGTTTACTAACTTTACCTTTAATAGTTTTTCCATTTTCTTTAATTAAACTAGCTTGTTGACCATTTTTTATAGTTCCATTATGAATTTTACCAATTACAATTCTGCCCAAGAAATCAGAATAGTCCAAAGTAGTTATTTGTAGCTGAAGAGGCTTATTTTCATCACCTACTGGAGGTGGAACATGTCTGATAATAGCTTCAAAAAGAGGCATCATATTGTCACTGTTAGATTCCATCTCTTCTTTTGCGAAACCAGATAGGCCGCTTCCAAAAAGATAAGGGAAATCACACTGATCATCATCAGCTCCTAATTCCAGAAACAAATCCAGTACTTTATCAATTGCTATTTCTGGTACTACTCTTGGTCTATCAATTTTATTTACAAAAACTATAGGCCTAAGTCCTTTTTCTAATGCTTTTTTTAAAACAAATCTTGTTTGAGGCATAGGTCCCTCATTTGCATCAACGATAAGCAGACAACCATCAACCATTCCCAAAACCCTCTCGACTTCTCCTCCAAAATCTGCATGTCCTGGTGTATCTATAATGTTAATTCTGGTATCTTTGTAGTTAACTGCAGTATTTTTTGAAAGTATTGTTATTCCTCTTTCTCTTTCAAGATCATTTGAATCCATTACACATGTAGGAATGACTTCATTGTCTCTAAATATTCCTGATTGAGATAACAATGCATCAACAAGAGTTGTTTTCCCATGATCTACATGGGCAATAATTGCGACATTCCTAATTTCTTTTATCGTAGATGACATTTATAAGATTTATATAAATAGTTGATTGACTTTATTAAGGCTAACTCAAAGAATGCTTATTATGAGAATTTTCTCTTTAAGACTTTGAAAAACATAATCATATTGAACAATTTAATTAATGAATTAGGTTAATGACTATCTATTTGAACTTTCAAAAACTTTTAAAGCTTCAATTGATCCCTCATATCTCCAATGCCAAGGTTCATAATCTATATATTTATTATCTTTGGAGAACGATAACTTAAAGTGAAATTTAGCGGCATTCTTCATTAACCATTTAAAGGCGTCAGTATTTTCGAATTCGGTCTCAAAGTCTGTTTCTCTTTGGGTAGCATCACCAATATCAATTGCAAATCCAGTACTATGTTCAGAATAGCCCGGGGGTGCTGAAACCCTAGCTCTTTCTGCAGCTTCTTGATTTCTAAAAGATTTTAAGGAATAGAAGATTTCATTTTGCAAATTTATTGATCTATATCCACTCAAGAAAACTAAGTATATCCCGTCCTTTTTTGCTTCGGCTCTCATCTTTAATAAAGAATCACGCATATCAATATGAACTTCAATATTTGGCTCAATAAAAACTAATTTCTCCTTAGAAATTTCAGCATAGGGTAAATGGCCCAAAATTCTATGGTCATGATTTATTTGAGCCTGAAAATTGAGGTTGCGGAGAGATCCTATTTCTATATTTCTAACTAAACGCAATGCAAAGATAGCAAAAAGGAAGAAAAGAAATGGAGAAATTATTAATAATTTTTTTAAAAATATTGAGTTGGAATTATCTAAGTAGATTCTTTTGGCTTGAGGTAAATCAAATTGATTTAGATCTTTGTTTTGTTCCAATATTTAGAGAAGAATTTGGAAAACATATTTCGATATTAACTATTATTTTAAGAAATGCACTTTTATAAGCAAAAAAGATGTAGCTTTTATATACAGTATTATTTTTTTTTCGTATGTTGAGGGTAGCTGTTATTGGAGGAGGTCCAAGTGGATCATGTGCTGCAGAAATACTTGCTAAAGCTGGTATAAAAACTTGGCTCTTCGAGAGAAAATTAGATAATGCGAAACCATGTGGAGGAGCTATTCCTCTTTGTATGGTAGAAGAATTTAATTTACCTGAATCAATTATTGATAGAAAAGTAAGGCATATGAGAATGATATCTCCATCAAATAGAGAGGTAGATATAAGTCTAGATAGAGTTTATGGGAAAAGCGACAATGAGTTTATTGGGATGTGCAGAAGGGAGGTTATGGATGCTTTTATGCGTAATAGAGCATCAGACCTTGGGGCCACACTAATTAATGGACTAGTTACTTCTATTGATACTGGCAATAATAATCAAGGGCCATACAAACTCTCCTATTCTGACTTTACGAATGGAGACAAGAAAGGGGAACTTAAGGAGCTTACTGTTGACCTTTTAATCGGAGCTGATGGAGCCAATAGCAGAGTAGCAAAAGCAATGGATGCAGGGGATTACAAAGTCGCTATTGCATTTCAGGAGAGAATTAAACTACCTAAACAAGAGATGAGTTACTACGAAGATCTTGCTGAAATGTACGTCGGTACTGATGTTTCTCCAGATTTTTATGGGTGGGTATTTCCTAAATATGATCATGTTGCAGTGGGTACTGGAACCATGCAAAAGAATCAGTCATTAATTAAAGGACTTCAAGAGGGAGTAAGGAATAGGGCAAAGAAAAGACTTGTTAATGGTGAAGTAATAAAGGTAGAAGCACATCCTATCCCTGAGCATCCAAGACCAAGAAGAGTTGTCGGTAGAATGGCTTTGGTTGGTGATGCAGCTGGTTATGTTACGAAGAGTTCTGGAGAGGGTATTTATTTTGCTGCAAAGAGTGGAAGAATGTGTGCTGAAGAAATTGTTCAGGCATCAAAAAACGGTCAAGTAATTCCGTCAGAAAAAGATTTAAAAAACTATCTTAAAAAATGGGATAAAAAATATGGAACAACTTATAAGGTACTAGAAATACTTCAAAATATTTTCTATAGAAATGATTCTGCGAGAGAAGCCTTTGTTGAAATGTGTGATGACATGGATGTACAAAGACTTACTTTTGATAGTTACTTATACAAAAAAGTTGTATCCATGAAACCTTTGCAGCAGCTTAAAATTACGATGCTTACACTTGGTTCGATTTTAAGAGGGAAAGCCCTAGCACCCCTAAAATATAAACCCGTTGATAGTGCTGTTAGGGAAAATAAAGAAGTAGAAAAAATGCTAGAAAATTATTCAATAAAGGGAGGAATTAAAGTTAAGAGTTCAAAAGTGTAAAGTCAGCTATTTTAAGAGAATAATTTCTAATTAAGCTCAACAAATTGAGTCTATTATTTCTTATTTTTAAATCCTCTGACATTATGAGGACTCCCTTTTTATTATCAAATAAATCCTCGATGGTGTTTACATTTTTCTCAAACAAATTTAAAAGTTCCAAATAATTGCAATAATCTTCTGAAAAAAGTTTTTCTAATTCTCCAATAAATTCAAAAACTTTCAATTCACAATCTTTTTCAAAAAGTTTTGTGTTTACATAATCTCCTGCTGAGAGAACGTCTCTTGAAAGATAACTATTATTTGCTAATTTGCTTACCCTAGTAATTACCTTTTGGATCTTAACAAAATTATCCTTTTCGTTAAAATTGATAATAGATTTAATCCTATTTTTAAGATCAACAATATTCAATACTCTTTTTTGAGATAATTCATTAGAAGAGCAAACGGCCTTTATTAATTCTTTACTTAGTGACATTTCTTCTAGATGACTAACAATTCTTTGAATTAAAAATTCATTTAAATCATTAAATACTGTTTCTCTTGAGAAGTTTAAATTCGGAAATACGATTTTCCAAAAATCAATAAGTTCGTTGAATAATTTATCTAAAGGTAAATCAAGTTCATAATCCCAAATTATTTTAATCACTCCATTCAAATTTCTTCTTAAAGCATAAGGATCAGATGATCCACTAGGACGTTTACCAGAAATAAATATACTTATTAAAGTTTCAACCTTATCTGCTATGGAAACTATTGCACCATATTTTGTGGATGGCAAAGCATCTTTATAAAAAGAAGGTAAATAATGTTCAGCGACAGCTAAGCAAACATCCTCAATAAATCCCTCATTTTTAAGATATTTACCACCCATTATTCCTTGCAGCTCAGGGAATTCGAAAACAATTTCGCTACATAAGTCGTTTTTACAGAATCTAGCGGCTTCTATTATTTTTGTTTCTTCTATAGATTTATCATTTAAAAACTTAAGAATTGTTTTAGCAACTACCTCTATCCTTTCTACCCTCTGAAATATATTTCCAAGTCCTTTCAAATATGAAACGGATTTAAGCTTTTCATTTCTATTGATTGAGGCAACTTTTTTGTCACTTTCTACGAAAAATTTTGCATCTGAAAACCTTGCCCTTAATACTTTCTCATTACCTTTGGCAATATTATTATTTGATTCTTCCAGACCATTTGAAATAAGGCAGAAAGTTGTACTAATATTTTTTTCAGAGCTTAAATCTAGTTTAGAAAAACTTTCGTTTTTCAAAAAAAGAGGAACGTATCTCTGATGATTTTTCATGACTGTTGAGAGAACTTCAACCGGAAGATCTAGAAATTCATCACTAAATTTGCCAATAATTAACTCTGGCCATTCAACCAAATCAGTTAGTTCATTTAGTAATCCTTCTGAAAGGTCAGGTTTCAGATTTAAAGATTTGGATGCCTGATTTATTAAACTTTCAATTTTTTCTTTTCTTTCATTTCGAATAGCCATTACTCTATTTCGTTTCAATAATTCAAAAAAATCATCAAGATTCTGAACTTCTAAAACTTCATTGATTAGCCTATGACTTTTTGTTTTATTACTTATTTTGATCTTTGGATCACATTCATCAAGTTCAAAATCAAGAATTTCTTCATTATAAACAGAGGCAATCCACCTAATAGGTCTTGAAAATTTCATGTTCCCAGCCCCCCATTTCATAAATCGAGGGCCTTGAAGACTCTTTACTAATTTTGGGATAATCGAAGACAAAGAAATTTTTGTTGATAATCCTTTCTCAACTTTCTTTCCAAATACAAAATCACCCTTTTCTGTATTTTTTATTTGTAGCTCACCTACATCTATATCTAAGCTATTAGCAAATCCTAAAGCAGCATTAGTAGGACATCCATTTAAATAAGCTGAATTTGCTTTAGGCCCTTTTCTTTCTATTATCTTATCTTCTGCATAATCAACTAAACCTTCGAGAAGAAGCACTATTCTCCTTGGTGTGGAGGTAACAACTATATGTTCGAATTTGATTAACTTTTTATCCAATTCAAATTCTATTAGAGATTTAAATTGCTTTAGAACAGAATGAGAAAATTTTGCAGGCAACTCTTCTGTTCCTATCTCAAGTAAATATTTAGACAAGAAAAAAATATGACTTCACTTACTATAATTTACTACCAGTTAAATAAGCTTTTCGCTAATGTATAAAAAGAGATATGTTTTGGTCCTTTGATCAAGGTTGAGAAAGTAAAAAAGAAAAAAGATTCTGCAAATGAAGAGACTGTTTGTTTAGCAAATGGACTAGAAGTTTCTAAATTTGAGAATTTCAAAAAAAGTAGCCAATTTCTTAAGGAACCACTTGCTACGGAATTAGTTAATGAAAGTGATCATTTTACTAATGATGCAGTTCAGTTATTAAAATTTCATGGTAGTTATCAACAAGATAACAGGGAAAATAGAAGGCCGGGCAAAAGTAAAGATTGGCAAATGATGCTTAGGTTAAGAAATCCAGGTGGTGAAGTTCCTGGGAAATTATTTTTAGCATTAGATGAATTATCTGAGAAACTAGGTAATGGAACACTTAGGGCCACTACAAGACAAGCCTTTCAAATGCATGGAATCAGAAAGGAGAACCTAAAGGAAGTAATTCAAACAATAGTAAATTCAATGGGCTCTACATTAGCTGCATGTGGAGACATAAATAGAAACGTTATGGCTCCTGCAGCTCCATTTGATTCACCAGACTATAATATTGCAAGAGCATTGGCAAAAAAAGTTGCAGATCTTCTCACCCCAATGGCTGGCCAAGGCACTTTTTTAGAACTTTGGGCTGATGGAGATTTAGAGTACACCATAAAGCCTGACAAAGATATTGAAGCAATTAGGAAGCTCCAATTTAAAGATAATGTTTTTAGTGGGATAAAAGATGAGCCTCTTTATGGTTCAACTTATTTGCCGAGAAAATTCAAATGTGCCGTGACAGTTCCTGGGGACAATTCTGTTGATCTTCTTACCAATGACATAGGAATAGTTGCCTTTACTTCTAGAGATGGAAACTTAGAAGGGTGCAATTTTTATGTTGGAGGTGGCATGGGTCGCACACATAATAATGAGGAGACCTTCGCCAGAATTGCAGATCCACTTGGATATGTTGAAGAACCTGATGTTTATGAATTAATACAAAGCATTGTGGCTATTCAAAGAGATTATGGTGATAGAAAATCAAGAAAAAATTCGAGAATGAAATATCTCCTTCATAGAAAAGGTATTAAATGGTTCAAAAAGATACTTTCTGACAAGTATTTCAAAAAAGAAATTAAAAAAATCAGAAAAGAACCTGATAAAGTTCTTATTGATTACCTAGGTTGGCATAAACAAAATAAAACCTCCCATTTTGTAGGTTTACCGTTATTATCAGGTAGATTATCTGGAGAGAAGAAGAATACCATCACAAGTATCGTTAAAAAATATAATTTAGATTTAAGACTCACACCTAATCAAGATATTTTACTTTGTAATATCGCCAATAAAAACAAAGGTGAAATTCAAAAATCTCTATCAAAAATTGGATACGAAAATTTAGAAAACATTAATGAAATTCAAAGACACGCTTTAGCTTGTCCTGCTTTACCTCTTTGTGGTCTTGCAATGACTGAAGCTGAAAGAATATTACCTGATGTACTAAAAAGAATTGAAAATTTACTATTAGATCTAAAAATACAAAAGACAATATTATTCAGAATGACAGGATGTCCGAATGGATGTACCAGGCCTTACATGGCCGAATTAGCACTTGTTGGAAGTGGGCAAAACAAATACCAATTATGGTTGGGGGGAAGTAAAAATCTACAAAGGCTTGCTAAACCATTTTTACAAAGAATGGAACTCAACGATTTAGAAAAAACTCTTCAACCATTATTTGATAATTGGAAGAGTAATTTGGATTTGGATTTCGGAGATTTCATAAATACTCAAGATGAAAATTATATATTGAATTTACTAAATGAAAATCAATAGATTTTAAATTTTTCCATAAAGGGCATTTGCTTTTTTATTTTTCCAAGCCCATAATTGATCACCATAACTAAAATGCCACCATTCATTAGGATGTTGAGCAAATCCGAATTTAGTCATAATTTCCCTTAATAAATTTCTTCTACCATTCCAAATAATTGCGTCTTCATTCTTTATGTTTGCATAAAAATAAGGATTTGAGGTCTCATCCATTTGATCAACCATGCTTCCCATTTCAACAAGATTTCCGTCTTTATCTGATAAACAAACATCCAATGCACCCCCAGTTGAATGAGGGGGAGGACACCTAGTGTCATAAGAAGGATATGCCCAAAATTTTTCAACTTTTTTTAAAATGGATGGATAAGATTTTATATTTTCAAAAGAAATATTCATATTGGATTTTTCACACTCTAATAAAAATGCTCTTTTAAACATAAATTCCTGGACTTCTAAAGGTCGCCAACTGTCATAAATTAAAAGGTTAAAACTACTCTTTGATATCAAATAATCATTTACTTTTACTAATCTATTTACGACCTCCTCTCTTAATTTCCAAATAGAAGTTTTATCTTTATAAGGTGCTCCCAAATGAGAGTAAGGATGGGGATCTAAAAACTTTAGGCAGCCAGGTATAGCTATTAATTTATCTCCATTATCTTTAATTGGTATTTTATTCCAAATTTTCAATTGAAATTTGCAATTGATTTATAGTGGCATATATATCAAAAATTACAATGATATTTTTCAATTTAAGAAATCATGAATGAATTTATTATCAGAATTATCAACAAGTATATTCCTTAAAACAATATTTTCTTTTAAATCAGGATCATCACTAACAATCTTATTAGCCTCTTCACGAGCCTTATCAATAAGAAATTTATTATTAGGTAAATTGTCCAGTACAAAATCAGGCAATCCGGATTGTCTATATCCTAAAATCTGGCCTGGTCCTCTAAGCTCCAAGTCTTTTTCAGCAATATAAAAGCCATCATTAGATTTTTGCAAAACGCGAAGTCGTTTATTTTCTAATCCATGTTTATCAGGGGTTACCAGATAACAAAAAGATTTTGTTGATCCTCTACCAACTCTCCCCCTTAATTGATGTAGCTGGGACAACCCAAATCTCTCCGAATTATAAATAATCATAATTGTGGCGTTAGGCACATCAATGCCAACCTCAATTACTGTGGTTGAAACTAATATATTAATTTCATTCTTTAAAAAAGAATTAATTACTTCATTCTTTTCTTGTGAACTTAATTTGCCATGTAATAAACCAACTTTTTTGTTAAAAAAGACCTCTTCTGATAAATGTTTGAATGTTTTCTTTGCGGAGCTTAAATTCATTTTTTCTGAATCTTCTATAAGTGGCAAAATCACATAAGCTTGCTTTCCCTTATTGATCTCATCTTCAACAATCTTGAACAAGTTAGTTAAATCGTCTTCTGAAATTATTTTAGTTGTAATAGGAACTCTCCCAGGAGGGAGTTCTGTAATTTGACTCACATCTAAATCACCATAAATAGAAAGCGCAAGAGTTCTTGGAATTGGCGTTGCTGTCATTGATAACAAGTTAGTATTTTCTCCTTTATTTAATAATCTATTTCTTTGAGTGACTCCAAATCTATGTTGTTCATCAATTACGACCATGCCTAATGCATTAAAGATGACTTTATCCTCAAATAATGCATGAGTACCTACGAGGATATCAACTAAACCATTGTTCAAATTAGAAAAAATTTCTTTTCTCTTTTTTTGAGGAGTATTCCCAGTAAGTAGTTCGACAGAAACTAAAAGGGGATTCAAAAATTTTAATAAATTTTTGTAATGCTGTTCTGCTAATACCTCAGTTGGGACCATAAATGCACCTTGCAGATTTTTTTCAACGACTAGTAAAAGAGACGCTATTGCAATTATAGTTTTACCGCTTCCCACATCTCCCTGAAGCAATCTAGACATTGGGACGGGACGAGATAAATCTTTCTTAATTTCATTTAAAACATTTTCTTGTGATTTTGTTAATTCAAAAGGAAAAGTATTTAAAAATTCTTTTAATAAAGATTTCTTTTGAGGTAATTTTCGGGAAATTACATTTTTATTAGTCTTTCGTTTTCTAAGTAGGAACTTTATTTGAAGTAGGAATAACTCATCAAAAACCAAACGTTTTTTTGACTCAATTAGTGCCTGTTGAGTTGGTGGGAAATGAATATTAATCAAAGACTCTCCTTTTGATAATAAAGATAATGAATCAAGTTGTTTTTTATTTAAAATTTCTGGATATTGCTTTGCATAAATTAGTACCTTTTTCATAAGTTTTATAAAACTCATATTTGATAATGTTTCACCTATTGAATACAAGGGTAATATTTTTCCTGAGAAATTAAAATTATCGTTGTTATCCTTAAGAATTTCAATCTGCGGATCTACAAAAGTTTTGCCATACTCTGTCAATTTAACCTTACCGGAAATTGCTAATTTGGTTCCAGGAGTATACAAAGATTTTTGAGATGTGAAGAAGGAGTAAGATCTAAATCTTCTTCCTAAAAAAAATTTTGTAACCTTTATTGAAGACGTTTCATCAGAAACTAAAATATTCATTATTGATAAATTATTATTTTTTTTACTCTTATGGATATAAAATCTTTTAACGTTTCCGATGCAGGTGTATAAATTATCTGGTTTTAAATTTATTATCTTGACTCTATTCGTATAGTCTAGATATGTTCTTGGGAAATAATTAATTAGATCTTTTATATGAAATATCCCTAATTCATTAAGCTTATTTGTATAAACTTTTCCAACATTTTTTATTAATGAAATATCTGAATTAAAAGACAAATTTGAATCAGCTTTATTAAGAAAAACATTATTAGAAATATTATTAGAACTTTCTTTTTCTAGAGTTTTACTTAGTTTATAAAGATTTTTTCTTGTATCTATAATTAACCTTTTTCTTTGATTTTCATCTAATTTATTATATTCATTATATTTTTTCGAAAATTCATAAAATATCCTTAAATATTCGTCTGAGAGATTTAGATTATCTAGTTTTTTTAATGATTCATGCAAATAATCATTAAAATATTTTTCTCTTCCTAAAGTATTAATGAATTTGTTTTCAGTTTCAATAGTAAGAGATTTTTGAAGAGGTCTTATCCAATCTTTAATTAATTTATTTTTATTCCCGCTAATAGTCACACCTGAAAAAAGATTTGTTTTTTCAACGTATCTTATTCAAAGTTATTTCTTTTTGCCTCCAGTATTTCTCTTTTTTAATCAAACGCTGAAATTGATTTTTTAGCTCATTTATTTTATTCCTTTGAATAGAAAGATTTAAATTTTTAAACTCTAACTCAACAGTAGATATATAGAAGAAAATAATACTTTGAAGATTAACATCGTTTGATGATGACTGATTTATATTGAATTCGAAATTAATAATAAAAGGTTGTGGGTGTTTTAGCATCAATTTTTTGCCTACTAAGTATAAAAAGGAATCTTTAGATATCATCTTTTTTATTAAATTGGCCTTAAATAATTCTTGGTTAATCTCATGTGAAAGATTCAATAGTACATTTTCCAATGACTTATCTATTAAATCAAAATTTTTAAAATTTTGATATTTGGGTGAAATATCCATTTGATTGATATTGTCTTTTTCTGAATATCTTGATTTTTCGATCTTCCCTTCATCTATTAATTCAAGTAGAGAGGAAACAAATTGTTTTTCAATTCCTATATTTTCAAAAATATTGTTATTTGATAAATTATTATTTTGATAATTATTATCTAAATCAAGTAATACTAATTCCTCAAAATTATCAGCTTGATAATATCCAGAAGTATTAGAAATATCTTTATTAATCTGGAACTTAATAGGCTCTTCTAATTGAAAACCATCTTCATAATGAAATTTTGATTTTTGATCAATCTTTGTTTTTAAGGATCTTTCTAAGGTCTTAAAATCAAATTCCTTATTTTTGTTTTTCTCAATTTCACATATTTTTAATTGTTCTACTGTTAAAAAAGGCAGATAATTACAGATTAATTTACTTATTTTTTTTTCAAAGAAGCAAAAAAATTCATTTTCATTTAAGGAATTATTATTAATTGTTGGATAATTATATATTTCGTTAAGCCCTTTTTCTATCGAAACATAAAGAAGATCTCTAACGAGATTAAAATATAATTCATATTCTCTATGGATATTGCGAATTAATTTTCTTTTTTTTATGTCTGCTCTCTCTAATTGAGAATTAATTTCATCAATATTTAAGTAATTATTGAAATTATTCAAATTATTAAACTAGTTTGATTGCATTGATGCAACCTCTTCAGCGAAGTCCATCTGATTTTTTTCAATACCTTCACCTAACGTATACCTTGTAAAACGTCTTACTTTGATATTTTCCCCAATTTTTGCAGCTGCTTGTTTAACGAGATCCTCAACAGTAAGAGAACTATCTTTAATATAAGGTTGTGAAAGCAAAACCAGCTCATTAAGTCTTTTCGCTATTCTCCCTTCAACTATTTTTTCTTTAATTTGTTCTGGTTTTCCTGATAAATCATCTCTCCCCATTTCAATCTGCTTTTCTTTCTCTACAACATCTTTTGGTATTTCATCAACTGAAACATACTCAACATTTGGACAGGCTGCTACCTGCATTGAAACATCCTTCAACAGCGATTGAAATATATCACCTCTAGCGACGAAATCTGTTTCACAATTCAACTCTAGTAGAACTCCAACTCTTGATCCAGTATGAATATAACTACCAATTGAGCCTTCAGCCGCAACTCTTCCTGATTTCTTTTCAGCACTAGCAATGCCTTTCTTTCTTAACCATTCCAAAGCTTTATCGACATTTCCGTCAGTTTCATTAAGTGCTTTTTTGCAATCCATCATTCCCGCGCCAGTCTTATCTCTAAGATCTTTTACAAGTTTTGCTGTAATGTTTCCCATTTGAATTAATAAAAAATAGTAATTAGTGAATTTTAAATTGAAATTTAATTTTTTCTTTCAGAATTAGAACCTTTTCTGCCCTCATTTATAGCATCTGCAAGTCTTCCTAAAATAAGTTGCACAGATCTAACTGCATCATCGTTACATGGAATTGGGACTTCACACAAGTCAGGATCACAGTTTGTATCCAGCATTGATACTAGTGAGATATCTAATTTCCTAGCTTCAAGTACTGCATTAGATTCTCTTCTCTGATCAACCAAAACAACTACGTCTGGTAATCTTCTCATACCCTTGAGTCCGCCCAAGTATTTTTGTAGTCTTTCAAGTTCTCTCCTTAAAACTGCAGCTTCTTTTTTAGGCCTCATTGCTATTGAGCCACTACTTTCCATTCTTTCAAGATCCTTTAATCTTTCAATCCTAGCTTTCATTGTGGTCCAATTAGTCAACATCCCTCCAAGCCATCTTTGATTTACATATGCAGCCCCACATCTAGTAGCTTCCTGAGCCACTACATCTGATGCTTGTTTTTTTGTGCCGACAAATAGGAAACGTTTACCACTTTTTGCAGCGTTTCTGGTCCATTTATACGCATTGTTCATACACAATGCCGTTTTTACGAGATCAATAATATGAACTCCATTTCTCGCGCAATATATATACTTAGACATCTTGGGATTCCAACGTCTAGTTTGATGCCCAAAATGAGCACCAGCTTCCATCATTTCAGATAGTGATACAACAGCCATAATTTAAAAAGGGGTTTCGGGTTGGCCTCCATCTGACGGGGAATTTATATTAATAAATCACCCGAAACTGTCAGATGTGTGGATTAAGTTTTGATAATTCTAGCAAGTGATGTGTATTTCTAAAAGTTTTTAACTTGATTTGGTTAACTGTTTTATGTAAATCATATTTAAAGGGATCCTGAGTATCTCAAGTGCAAGTCTATTTCTTTTTATATCTACTAAAAATTTTAATAAAGGGAGAATTCTATCAACACTTATTAATCCACCTAAGCAAAGAATTTGCCAAAGTAAATTATGAAGAGGCGTTAATTGAATCATAAATCTTACCCTCAAATTTGGATGTTTCTTGTAAAACACTAAAGCCATTTTGGCCCTTTCTTTTTCTTGAGCTACTAATGATTCTATTTGTTCGCATTTAAATGGTGGATGCCAATGAAAACCTACTGCGTTTGGACATTTAATTAATTTTGTCCCAATTTTTTTTAATCTTTCTCCAAGTTCTAAATCCTCCCAACCGTAAAGACTAAAAGATGTATCAAATAAGCCAACGCTTAAAATCAATTCTTTTGATATCGCAACATTTCCAGTCGCGAAGTAAGCAAAAGAAGTATCTATTATTTTATGTTTTTCACTCTGAGGATTTAAAAAATTAGATGTATTGACAACCGAGCCATAAGTAAAACATTTTTTTTCATTTTTTCTCCAAGAGGCAAGTAATTTTTCTACGTGGCAATTTATAAAATCATCTAAAACTATTAGATCACTATCAATGAATATAATAATTTCATATTTTGATTTAATTACACCAAGATTTCTTCCTAGTGCAGGTCCTCCATGTTCTTGTTGAAATAGAACCACATGTGGGAGATTATTTTTGTTGTTATTTATCCATGAGCTTGTTCCATCCGTGGATCCATCATCAACAACTATTACTTCATAATTACTGATATTTGTATTTAATTTTTGATTCTCAAGCGCAATGAGACATTTCGCTAATATAGGTTTTCTATTGTAAGTCGGTATTACAATACTTACATTCATGATCACGCTTTAAATATTCATAATATATTGAACTCCAAGGAGATAAAAGTAAAAAATATTTCTTAATCAGCTGCCCCGCCATTATTTGCTGTACCTGTAACGTTTCCACCGTCGGGTCTTCCATCAGTTCTTAATTTTCTTTTTTTGAACTTTCTAGCATATGCTCGATTACGTTCTTGCTTTTCTTTTTTTAAATTCCTTCTCTTTGACATGAAATTTTTACTTTTAATTATATTAGCTCACTATGAGCACTAAATATTTTACCATCTTCCATGTTTAATATCCTATCCGCCATATCAGAAATTCTTGGATCATGAGTCACCATGAGTACAGAACAGTTTTGTTCTTTTGCTAGTTTTCTTAAAAGGGTTACTATTTCTCTTCCTGTGACGCTATCTAAAGCAGAAGTAGGCTCATCAGCTAGTAAAAGTTTTGGGTTGGCAGATAAAGCTCGAGCAATTGCTACTCTTTGTTTCTGCCCACCAGATAAGTCATTTGGCAACTTTTTATGATGGTCTTCTAATCCTACTGCTGACAACCAATTTCGTGCGATTTCACGTCTTTGCAAATATGTTAAACCTTTTATTAAATCTGCCCCCATCTGAACATTTTGTTCTGCTGTCAAACATCTCAGAAGATTGTGTCCTTGAAAAATCATGCCAATACTTCTTCTAAGAATCTGACGCGTTTTCCTTGATGCTCCATTTAACTGGTTATCTAATACAGTTAAATCGCCACTTTGACAGGTTCTCAGTGCACCAATTAAGGTTAAAAGAGTTGTTTTACCACATCCAGAAGGACCTTTTAAAAGAACTAATTCTCCATTATCAATATTTAAATTAACGTCATTAAGAACTTGTTTTTTATTTTCATTTTCTCCATAAAAGTGACTCAAATTATTAATTGAGACTGTTTTAAAGTTTTTAACATTATTTTTTGATTCAAAAGCTTTAGACATTTATATTTAAGTCATTAAAAAATTTCGGCAGGATCGGCATCAACCAATTTACGCATCGCAACAGCAGCGGAACCCATACACATTGCCAAAACCAATACAAAAATTAAGATCGTTTTCTCTGCATCCATTATGATTGGGAGTTTAGTAGAACTTCTTATGACTGAGTAAAGTATTTGACCGGAAAAATAAGCAGGCAAATAACCAAACAATGCTAACAAAAACCCTTCTCTAGCTACAACAAAGAAAAGGGACTTAAGTCTATACCCCATTGCCAATAAAGTAGCGTACTCTGGAAGGTGATCTGTAACGTCACTATAAAGAATTTGATAAACGACCACGCACCCTACAACGAAACCCATCAATGCTCCCAAACTAAAAATAAAACCTATTGCAGTACTATTTTTCCAGTAATTCTTCTCAAATTCTATAAATTGATTTTTTGTAAGAACTCGAACATCGTTTGGTAGAGAGTTATTTAAAATTCTTGAAATCAATTCAGGATTAGATCCTTTTTTTAGCTTTACCAAACCAATTTCTATACTTCCAGGTGGATTTGCAGGAAAAAGTCTTAAAAAGGTTTCTCTGCTAGTTATTAAATTACCGTCTGCGCCAAAAGATGGTCCCAACTCCACAAGACCTTCAACAATTACCCGTTTCCCAGCAACCTCAGTCTCAACTTTTTTTTCTGATAAAAACCATTCTTCAATTGGTCCAAATTCAGGTCTAGAAAGTTTGTCAAAAAGGACTCTAGATGGATTTCTTAATTTATAAGCATTTTTGGAGAATCCATCATCTAAAAGAAGTGAATCAGAGGGATTAAATCCTAACGCTAATATCGATCTAGTTTTAAGATTTTCGGGATTTCTCCAAAGTAGATAATTTAGATTAACGGGAGCAGTTTTTTCAACATCATTTACTGCAAGGGTTTGAATCAACCTTCTTTTTGGGAAACCACTCATGCTTATAGAACTTTTTGATCTGGGACTTATCAAAACAAGATCAGCATCTAGTAGTTTATGAATAGTTACGCTCGTATCAAATAAACCATCTCTGAAACCTAATTGCATAAACATCAAAATCCCTGCAAAACTTATCCCTGCTATGGCAACTGCGAGCCTTAATGGTTGCCTGGTTAATAACAACCAAGCTAAAGGTATTTTTCTGAATTTCAAAAAAGAAAAACTCATTAAGGGATAAATTTCGCAATAACTTTCATTCCAGCAAAATTTTTCACGATGTCTATAGAATCTTGATCTAGTTTTACAAGTACCTCGATAATTCGCGCATCAGCATCTCCCGTTGGATCAGTCGATAAAACTTTTCTTTGTTTTACCTGAGGACTTATCCTAATTACTTTTCCCTTAAGATTTTTTTGAAAACCTCCATTCTCACTACTCAATTCAACATTCTGAGAGATAAAGACTCTATCGATATCTGATTCATAAACCTCTATCAGAGCTTGCATTTTTTGACTAGAACCAATATCCAATATCCCATCATTTTTAGGCCTTTCTCCAACTCTAGTATTTATCCCAAGGATAAAACCATCAATTGGACTCCTTAGTTTTGAATTGAATAGGTCTATTTTGATAATTTTTTGATCTCCAATTAGGTTTATCTTTTGTTTCTGCAACTTTAATAATTCATCTTTTCTCTGAGAAAACTGAACAAAAGAATATGCATCTTTGCTTAATGCCAATTCATACCTCTGAATTTGATCTTTCTTAAGGGTAATTTCATCGTCAATAATATTAATAAGATTTTCATTTCTTTCTAGATCAGAAATTAACTTTTTTCTATTTTCAAAAATTGCAAGGACATCTCCTTTTTTCACAAAATCCCCTTCATTAACCAAGATTTCTACAATACGAGGGGATGAGCCAAACTGACTTATAGGAGCTTCTAACTGCCTAATCTCTCCCAAAGGAGAAAGTTGACCTAGTGCAGCAACAGCTGTAATTGGGGGTACAAAATCTTCATTTATTTCCTGATTTAATTTAGAACTAGATTTACTATTGCTAGAACAGGAAATAATCCCAAGAGATAATGGAGTAAATAATAATAAATAAATTAATAAATTTTTAAATGTTTTTAATTTCATTAAAAATCAAAGAGAACACTTTTTATATAATTATCTACCCATTTTGCATCAAAATATTTTAAGAGAACCATGCTTGTCTTCTCGTTTTTCATCTGTTGCAAACAATAATTCCTTTGATAATTTATTCTTTCTTGAATAATTTCCTTCTCATAGTCAGGTTTTGCCTCTTTATTTAGTTTGATCAAAATATCGAGATATTGATCAACTACTCTACAAAAATCATTTTTTTCAGAATTACTTTTTAGAGAAGCAAAAAATACATTTTTAGAAAAAATTTCACCCCAGTTAGGAATTTCTCTCAATGAGGTGAAAGAACTTTTATCAACTTCAGAAAGAAATTTATCGTATTTCGAACCTTGATTTTGAGAAACAGGAGATAAGTCAACAATTGCAGCAGAAACAATATCATTTATTTTTACTAAATCCATCCCAAAAATTGGTATATCAAACTTTGGATCAGGAAAGAAAACACAGTGTAAAATTTTAAGACTCTTTGAAAATTCTGCCACTTCGATATGGAGCTTTCTAAATCCGTTCGCTTTATGAAATTCGTTCTCTATATAAAATTCTCTACCTATCTCGTTAGATATTATGTTAGTAAGATTTGGATCAACTTTTATACTCTTGAGGTTCTCAAGCATGGATCTATGCTCTCTAATATTTCGCAACAAGTCCAAAATAAGAGGGTCTGTTAATTTTGTTTTAGTTAAGGATTCAGACAACAAGGCTAAAAAGTACCAAAATAGAGTTTAATAAGAGAATTCAGATGAATGTAGGAGACGTTAACTACTATACCCACTCAAGCGAAACTAAATGTGTATTCGTGGATAATAAAGAATTACCACTCATAAGCATTGATATGTGGTGCAAAGCAGGATCTTCATTTGATGAGGTTGGTAAAAACGGGACTGCTCATTTTCTAGAACATATGATATTTAAAGGTTCTAACAAAATAATGCCAGGTGAATTTGACCACAAAATTGAATCACTAGGCGGCTTGAGTAACGCTTCTACTGGTTATGATGATGTTCATTACCACGTTCTCGTTCCACCAAATAACTTTAGAGAATCACTTGCTCTTTTGACAAATATTGTCGTTTCTCCAAATTTAAATCCTTATGAATTTCTAAAAGAAAAAGGAGTAGTAATTGATGAAATAAAACAACAAAATGATCAGATTGAAGAAAGATTATTTAACTACTTTTTGAAAAGGGTTTGGTTAAATCCTAATTATGCTAATTCTATTTTGGGAACTGAAGAAAGTATTAATAAATTGGAGATTAATGATATTGTGGAATTTCACCGAAAACATTACAATACTGAGAAGATTTGTATCGCAATTGCTGGTAATCTTTCGAAAGAAATTTATAAAAATTTTGAAGAAAGTGATCTATCTGGTATCAATAAAAATCCAATATATAAAGTTCCAAATTTTAAAACTCAAAACAATAACCTACCCTTAAAAATCAGGCATGGAAGAGAGTTAATTAAATTTGATAATTTAGAGTTTTCAAGAATATTTATGGCTTGGTTTATCCCAAACCTAAATGATCAAAAAAATATTATTGGACTCGAGATATTAGCATCAATACTCTCGGTAGGAAGAAACAGCAGATTAGTGAAAATTTTAAAAGAAGATAGTAATCTTGTTGAATCAGTATATGTAGATGTAAATGCTGGAGAATTAGGTGGGCTGTTCATATTAGAAGCAAGTTGTGAATCGAAAGATATTAATTTAGTAGAAGAACAAATTAATAAAATAATAGATGAAGTTTCTAATTCAAAAGCCTTGACTTTGGATGAAATAAATAAGGCTATAAATATTGTTAAAAGTAATTATGTATTTAATTTAGAGACACCTACACAGCTATCTTCGTTCTTTGGAAATGAACTTCTTTGGGGCAGAAAATCTTCAATCAATAATTTAGAAAGTTATTTGAGGTATTGGAATGACTTGGATAATTTTAAAGAGATCACAGAATATATACGGGCAGATAAATTTACTTTAATTGCGTCCTCTAGTAAATGTTAAAAAGATATTTTTTAAATCATAAAAAAAGAAATTTTTCTACCGCTTCAATTTGGATAAAAGGAGGTAGTGATATGGATAGTATCAATCAAAAAGGGATAAACAAGATCCTTTGTTCATTACTTACCAGAGAATGTGAAGGTTTTAATAATTTTGTTCTTTCTGAGTATATTGAGTCCCATGGAGCAGAATTAAATCATGAAGTCTTTGAAGATGGAATTCTATTAAGCATTAAATCGTTAAATGAACATTTCAGTAAATTATTTCCTCTATTAGAATTAATTATCAATAAACCAATTCTATCGGAAATTGAATTTCGAAAAGTAAAAAAATCCTCTATTGATTTAATTAAAAAGGATAAAGAGAATCCATTCAACATCTGCTTTGAAAAATGGAGAAAAATTGTTTACTCAAATCATCCATATGCTTTTAATACAATTGGTAATTTAAATGATGTTTCAAAGATTACCCATAACGATGTTTTGCGTGAGTTTAAAAACTTCAAAAATAGAGAAAAGTATCTAATTTCAAATAATTCTGAAGTAAATGGAGAAAACATTGAATCATTAGAAAAAATAATCGTAAAAGAAAAACCATTAATTATTAAAAATGATTTAAGTCCTATTAAAAGATTGGATTACATAAATAATTATTCAAATCAAACAATAATTATGATAGGTAACCAAACTTGCTCACGTAGAAGCCGTGAATACCTACCTTTAAAAGTTTTGGAGTCATATTTATCTTATGGAATGAGCGCTGCTTTATTTAAACTTTTTAGAGAAAAAAATGGCATTACCTACGATCTTGGTGTTTATTATCCAATAAGAAGTGACAATGCCCCATTTTTAATTTACTTGTCAGTATCCAATCAAAAAGCTCTATTCGCTTTTGAACTTTTATCATCACTATGGAAAAATTTGCTTTTAAACCCTTTGGTTGAATCTGAAATATATTTAGCAAAAGAAAAATTAAAAGGTTCTTTTCTTTTGGGAAATCAATCATTAGATGAAATTTTACAACGAAAGATCCAATTAATTAGTTATGGCAAAACACAACTCTCTGAGATCAATTTAAATTCAAAAATAGACGAAATATCTTCTCTAGATATTCTTAAAGTAACTAATAAATATCTTTCGAAACCTTTCTTGAGTATTTCTGGTAATAAAAAAATATGTTTAGAAATTACAAGAATGTGGGAAAAAAATTTTTGAGTTAGATTTTCTCAATTTTATTAATATCAATTAAAAAGCAACCTCTTCTAAACTTCACTTCGACAGTATCTAGAGATTTTATTGATAAGATTTCCCCAATTTCATCAATTGCTACTAAATCCGGAGGTCTTAACATTGGCATATTATCAGAAGTCTTTAAGTAGGAGATCGGCGCTATCAGCTTAACCTTATCTCTTATTTCAAATTTCATTAATAAACAAAGTATTCATGAATAATATAAGCATAAACTTAAAGAAAATATCAACGAAATGAACTGATTCATTCTAGAATCAGATAATCAACATCTTACAAATTAATGAATCAGAAATTTAAAACATTAATTTTATGGGCTTTACCTATACTTTTAGTAATCGCGCTTTCCTACCAATTTTTATCTTCTAGCAATATTGATTCACTTAAATCAAATGGAACAACAGTTGCACCTAAAAACTCAGCGGTAGCAAGAGTTAGTTACGGCAGATTTTTAGATTACATTAAATCAGGAAGGGTAACATCAGTAGATATCTTTGAAGGAGGAAGAAATGCAGTAATAGAAACAATAGATTCTGATTTGGATAATAAAGTTCAAAGATTACGGGTCGATCTTCCAGGATTAACACCAGAACTTATAAATAATTTAAAAAATGAGGGAATAAGTTTTGATGTACATCCTGTCAAAACAGCACCTCCTGCACTAGGAATTTTAGGTAATCTACTATTTCCAGCCATATTAATTGGGGGTTTAATTCTTTTAGCCAGGAGATCAAATGGTATGCCTGGAGGTCCTGGACAAGCGATGCAATTTGGTAAATCAAAAGCAAGGTTTGCTATGGAAGCTAAAACAGGAGTTGTTTTTGATGATGTAGCAGGTGTTAATGAAGCTAAACAAGATTTACAAGAAGTTGTTACTTTTTTAAAAAAACCAGAAAAGTTCACTTCCGTAGGAGCAAGAATTCCTAAAGGGGTCTTATTGGTCGGTCCTCCTGGAACTGGGAAAACCCTTTTAGCAAAAGCTATCGCTGGAGAAGCAGGAGTACCCTTCTTTTCATTATCAGGTTCTGAGTTTGTTGAAATGTTCGTTGGTGTTGGTGCAAGTAGAGTAAGAGACCTGTTTAAGAAGGCAAAAGAAAATAGTCCTTGTTTAATTTTTATTGATGAAATCGATGCAGTAGGAAGACAGAGAGGTGCGGGAATTGGAGGTGGTAATGATGAGAGAGAACAAACTCTTAACCAACTTCTTACTGAAATGGATGGATTTGAAGGTAATAGTGGAATAATAATAATTGCAGCAACAAATAGACCCGATGTTTTAGACTCAGCTCTCATGAGACCAGGTAGATTTGATAGGCAAGTAACTGTTGATGCACCAGATATCAAAGGAAGACTATCAATACTAGAAGTGCATGCAAGAAATAAGAAACTTCAAGATGATTTGACACTTGAAAGTATTGCAAGAAGAACTCCAGGTTTTACGGGCGCAGATTTAGCAAATTTACTAAATGAGGCAGCTATACTTACTGCTAGACGAAGAAAAGATTCTATAGGTATTTCAGAAATAGATGATTCAGTAGATAGAATTGTTGCTGGTATGGAAGGTTCACCGTTAACTGATGGTAGAAGTAAAAGGTTAATTGCATATCATGAAGTAGGCCATGCACTTATAGGTTCGCTAGTTAAAGCTCATGACCCTGTTCAAAAAGTAACCGTAATACCAAGAGGTCAAGCCAAGGGTTTAACTTGGTTTACTCCTGATGATGAACAAACACTCGTAAGCAGAGCCCAACTAAAGGCCAGAATAATGGGAGCACTAGGAGGTAGAGCAGCTGAGGATGTTGTTTTTGGTAAAGGCGAAATCACAACAGGAGCAGGCGGTGATTTCCAGCAAGTTGCTTCTATGGCCCGTCAAATGGTTACTAGATTTGGAATGAGTAATCTAGGTCCAATAGCTTTGGAGGGAGGAAATCAAGAAGTTTTCGTAGGTAGAGATTTAATGACTAGGAGTGAAGTCTCTGATTCTATTTCCAAACAGATTGATGAAAGTGTAAGAGTTATGGTTAAGGATTGTTATAAAGAAACTTATTCTATCGTAAGTAAAAACAGAGAAGCTATGGATAAAATAGTTGATTTATTAATAGAAAAAGAGACTTTAGATGGTGAAGAATTCACAAGTATTCTTTCAGAATTCACCAATATTCCCGATAAAGAGAGAACTCCTCAATTGCTGGGTTAAACTTTCACAGGTTTCTTATCTAGTACTAAATCTATTAACCCATACTCAACAGCTTCAACAGGAGACATGTAAAAGTCTCTGTCAGTATCTTCTTTAATGGTTTCATAATCCTTACCCGTTCTCTCGGATAATTCAGTATTAAGTCTTTCTTTTAAAAACAAAATTTCATCAGCTTGAATTCTTATATCACTAGCTTGCCCTCTAGCTCCTCCTAGTGGTTGATGAATCATAATTCTTGAATGTCTAAGACTACTTCTTTTTCCTTTTGTACCTGCCGCCAACAAAAAAGCACCCATGCTAGCTGCTAAACCCACACAAACTGTATGAATATCAGGTTTAACGTGTTGCATTGTGTCAAAGATGCCTAAACCATCGTAGACTGATCCACCTGGTGAATTTATGTACATGTAGATATCTTTTTCAGGATCCTCAGCTTCAAGGAATAGTAATTGGGCAACTATTCTATTAGCAGTTTCGCTAGTTACCTGTTCCCCCAAAAAGATGATTCTTTCTCTTAATAATCTAGAATAAATATCAAAGACTCTTTCACCACCACCGGATTCTTCTAAAACTAAAGGGATCATAATAATATTTATCTGTTTATTAGATATTAACGATATTGAGTCAACATACGCTAACCTTATTAAGGTTTACATATAAAAAATTGAAAGAAAAATTGACTGTTTCAGATAGCAAAAAGTTATTTCATGAACGATTCCCTTACGTTATTCCAGGTCTATACAAAAGAATAGTTGATGAAATGCTTGTCGAATTAAACCTTTTAAATCATCAAAATGAGTTTAAACAAGATTATCTCTTTTGCATTGGTCTCACTGAAACATTCAAAGAATTAACAAAAGGATACAAACCTGAGAAACATTTGGACCTACTATTTGAATCTTTATGCGGTTCTAGCAATTTTGAATCAAATGAAATAAAGGAAATTTCTCAAAAAACTCTAGAAAAATTTAAGAATAAGTCGTCAAAGGATATATTGAGATTTTTAAAAGAAAAAAGTGAATCCAAACCTTACCCTTCAAGGATATTGAACTTAGGGATTTATATATTAATTTCAAAGGCCCAAGATTTTAAAGATCAAAAGGAATCCGAAATAAATAATATGATATCTGATATTTTTGAGAACTTAAGTTTGTCTCCTAATAAAGCAGAAAAAGATATTGGAATTTACAAGAACAGCATATCAAAACTGGAACAAGCAAAAGAATTAATGGAAGAATTAAGAATAAAGGATAAGAAAAAATAATAATTATTTTTTTAATCTTTTTTTATCCTTCCAGGAGACATAAGATATATAAATTACAGCCAATGTTATAAGTATGAGTAATCCGAACGATGTTACAATAAGAAATTTATTTAAATAAACTTCATAAGTTAAGAATGAAATCATATGTCAATAGAGCCATCACCATTTCTACCCCAAACAACCATGGCGATTGAAAAAGTAAAAATTGCAGCTAATGCAGCCCAACCTATTTGAAAGATCATTAGATTTGAATCACTTCTATAAATATAACAGAACTTAAAAAAAAATTTTCCAATTCTAAGATAAAGTTATTTCTCAGAAACAAAATTTTCTAAATAGAATATATAAAAAATTAAATTGGGAAGACTAGTTTTAAATCATAGTACAAACATTGAAGGACTAATTCCAATACTTCAAAAATTAGCCTTAAACGTTAATATTAAAACAATAACTCCTGCTGTAATATCAAGAGTAAGGGGTAAATCTTCTAAGTTAATAATTAGATTATCAGTAAAAACTATAAACGGATATAAAGCAATCGCAAGAAAAGGGAAGACAGCTCAAGAAGTTTTTATATCAACAGATTTGAGTAAAGATGAACTCAAAAAGATCATAAACAACTACAATTAAATAAAAAAAAGGATATTAAATCATAACTTAAATTCAAAATGGCAATGAAAATAGTATTTAATTTATCTTTTTTTTTAATAACCTTCTTCACATTTAATAATTCATCACTTTCACTCACTGATTACCAAATAAAAAAATTCTGCGAAAAGGAGAGAAAGCAATTAAATTGCGTAAAAGAATTGCGAGAAAAAAAATCTAATCTTAAAAAGGGCTATCCAATAGAAATTCCCGTAATACCTTATAGAAATTAATTACAATTTAAATTTCAAATTCTGATTCAAAATGATCAAAAGCATTTTGGTACCTTGTTAAAAGTCCTTCTGAATTATCATTAAATCCTAATTGCTCATAATCTCCTTTTAATTCATCATATAAAAAGACAACTTTATTGAAAGCACTCATATATTCTTTTTGTATATCTTCATCGTTTATATCAAAAATTTTTGCCAGAACTAATTCAACATTTTTTTTTGATGAATATATTTTTTTCTCGAAATCTTTATTTAACTTCCTTCTTTTTTTTGCCATTTATGAATTTTATTTTAACTACAAATTTACAATACTAAAATTCATAGTTAAATTAAATTAAAACTTATAAAATAAAAATATAGTCTTCAAATCAAAATAAAACCTCTATATTCCAAATAAGTCAATACGATGATAGGAAAAAAAAACCAGTTAAAATCAAATAGTTTAGAAACGAAAATTATGATTCAACGAAAATGATTAAATCTGAAACCTCAAAGAAAAAAAAAGATAAAGATCTTCCATGGTGGGTAGAATTTCTATTTGTTCAAATAGGTTTACCAGATACTTTACTAATAAAAATTTTAAAGGCTAAAAAGAAATCCAAAGAAGTTTTAAAAAACAATAAAAAATCTCTATTAGCATTTTTATTTTTCTTCACTATAGTTGCTTATTTTTATCCAGTAATTAAACATGCAAAAAATAAATTAGAATGCGAAGCCATTGCCAAAAATTACATTATTAAAAACAAAAATATAAAACAAATTAATAATAAAGAACTAAAAATGCTATCTACTAATTTTTGTTATGGTGGTGAGGAAATTTATGAAATAGAAAATTGAAAAAATTAAATTTTAATAATTTCCTTTTAATAACTCATCAAATACTATAATTATTATTTAATTGCAATCAAATTATATTTTAATGCAATGAACGATATAGAACAAAAGAAAGAAAATGTAAAAATGCATTTAAAAGATTTAAGACAAAATTTAAAAAAAATGCATTTAGCAGTTACAGAAGAATTAATTTTGCCCCAGGCAGATGAAGTAAAAATATTGATGAACAAAATGGATCAACTATTAAATTTAATCGAATCAAAATAAACTATACTTTAAACATAATGGGGTTAAAAAAAATGAAAAGAATAATAAATTTTTCAAAGATGCTTTTAGTTTTAATTTTTTTAACTTCATGTAAGACCTCAATCAATAAAGACTTACCCGTAATTAATAATGAAATAGATATTAAAGATAACGTTCGTTCAGAAAAGAAAAGAATGGAAATAAAGTTTTCTTGTGGAGAGGATGGTATTTCAAAATACTTAGATGATGGATGGATTATCATAAAAGAAGATTCTCAAGAAAAAATTTGCACTTGGCAATCAGTTCCTGCCACAAAAAATTGTGATATGGAAAAAGATAAAGGTTGTAAAATAACAAAGCCAGATAAAATTGGTGAAGAAAAGATTTATTTATTAGAAAAATAAATTTACTCTATGACTCAAAAAGCAGATCGTTTAATTGATTTAATTTTTAAAAAATTGAGAAGTTATAAGGCTAAAGAAATAAACTTAGAAAAAGAAAATTTAAAAAAATTCATCTATTCACTGTTTAAAGAAAATTGAATTCAAAAGCAAAATAATGAAAACTGTTATAGTTATATAAATTTTAAAGATATGATTTTAAGTAGCTTTTCTCCCTTAACTATCGTACTAATAATAACTTTTATTTTTAGCCTATATTTTTTATTTAAAGTTACCTCTAATCAAAAGAATTAAAATTTTTCTTACATAATTTCTAAATAATAGGATCATCTCTTAGAAGTAAAATTGTATGCTTGTTTAAACCATCATTAATCCATTCCTTATATTCATCTAAAACAGACTTCCTATCAAAATTATCTAGTAAATTAATTCTTTTTTTTGCATTATCTAGTGCCTGTTTAATACATAATTCATAATCTTTGGAATTTTCTTTCATAAGATTTTTATTTAATCTTATATAAGATGTATTCTTATTTTGTATTAGGAATTACAATAATAACCTTTCAATTGATAAGAGTATCAAGCAATACTGAACTATTTTTTATATATTTGTAATAATAAAGTTTTTAAAATTTCTATGTCATACGAAGCAGGCAGTAAAGAATGCAGACATTTAATAGATGCTAAGGAAAGTCTTCTATCAGCGATGGAAGCCCTGAGCAATATAAATTCCACTGATTTATTACAAATCCAAATTAAAGAGATCTACAATAAATTAGAACAAATGCACGATAACCGTAAAAAAATAGAATCTGCTACAAATTATCTATAATTTCCAAATTGACTTTTTATCTTTTTAACTCTTTTATCTGAAATCAGTTCAAGCAAAGATTCTAGTTGTGCATGTACTTCCTTTGCTTCATTAGCATCTGGCAATAAATCATCTTTAATAAGCATTTGATGCATTTCTCTAAGCTCTAACCTTATATATCTTAGGTGAGAACTTACTTCCTCTCTCTTAGTCGCACTCATATTTGCTTTTCGTTCATTTCATTATACATTATTGCGTTTTTATAAGACCTAAATGATTATTGCTAGGTTAAGTTATGATTTTGATTGGATAACTAATCAACTTCTAAAAGTTATGATAAAGTAAAGTATTTTTCATGAAAAAGAAAAAAAAATCTAGACAACCCCAGGCCAAGTCAAATAAGAAAAATCAAGAATTAGGTCAAACAAAAAATTCTGCAAAATTAGTTCTATTTCTTTTTGGAATAGGCCCATTAATAGGTATAACCATATTCCTTTACAGTAAAGGCTTTTTTAATTCGCCAAATTTGTAAGTCATTACTATTCCAAATTAATAGTGAATAATTAATTAAAAAGCATTATAAAAATAGTTAAAGAAATTTTTTTAACGAAAATATTCTAAATTCAGCCAGTTTTCTTGCATTATCTGGATTAGAATTTAAAAAAGGATGATCAGATAAAAGTTCAAAAACTTTATCAATCTTTAATCTTAAATCGTCACAATCAACATTCTTCCATTCCTCATCAAATGACATTGCGAAGCTGTCAGCATTGTCATAAAGTTTGTCTTTCATAAGATTTAAAATTTAAATTGTAAAGATTTTAAAATTTTGCCCTCATCATTAAAGCAATTTGGAAAAACGTTCAAATTAACCTAGATGAATTCTTAATAAATAACTTTTTTAAAAGGTTTTGATAATTATACTTTCTTTAATAACTAAACCATACATTTATTACGATCAATCAAAATCCGATCAAATTTGACAGAAATGTTACAATAACGTCATATGGAAAGTCTTATGGAAAATAAAGTTAAAAGGATAGGATATCTTCCTAGAAAAAGGGTCCTTGAAATCATTGATGAAATATCCAAAAGCGAATCTATAAGCCGTTCAAAAGTTGTGGGCATATTGGTTGAGGAAGCCTTAGATGCCAGAGGAATTGCAAACTTTGGATATAGTAATATTAATAAATCAAATTTATACAAATCGGATATTTACAAAGAAGCTCAAAAAAAGAGTATAAATTTAAAAGATGCAGAGGATGAATTTGTTGATGATAGTGGTTATACAGTTTCTTCTCACAAAACATTAGATCGTTCAATTTCATCTTCAGACATAGAATTGGCAAATAAAATTAATATACTTAAAGAATCTGGATTGATATAGCTTTCATTTAAGTATTTATTTTATTTTTTAATGCATAACATTGAATCATTGTTTATTCTTAGTCAAGAATAATATTCTTTTTTTACTTAATTAGAATATTAAATCCCTTCTAATATTAATTTTGCAATTAAAAAATGAAAGATATTAAATGTCCTTCATGTGGTAAAACTTTTCGTATAGATCCCAGCAGCTTTGAAGAAATACTTCTTCAAATAAAGGATGAAGAATTTAATAAGCAAATAGAACAACGACTTCTATTGGCGCAAGAAGATAATAAAAAAGCTTTGGAAATTTTAAAACGTGAGTTAAAAATACAGTTAATAGAGCAAAATCGTATTAAAGAATCTGAGATCCAAACTCTTGAATCTAAATTAAAAATAGCTGAAGAAAAGAAAACAAATGCGCTTAATGATTTAAAAAATCAAGCAACAAATAAAATTAATTCATTGAATAATCAATTAATCAAATTGAAGGATGAAATTAAAAACCAGTCTTTAATTTCAGAATTATCCTTAAAAAACAAAGTTAGTGAAGCTGTTACTAATTTAGAAAAAGAGAACTCAGCATTAACAAATTCCATTGAAAAGATGAGGCTCGAGCATTCAATTAATGAAAAATTAATTGAAGAAAAGTTTAAAAGTAAAATTAGTGAAAGAGACCTGACTATACAGGAGTTAAGAGAAATGAAATCTAGATTATCTACAAAGATGGTTGGTGAAACATTAGAAATCCATTGCGAAACCCAATTTAATCTTAATCGTGCTTCTGCGTTTAAAAACTCATATTTCGAAAAAGATAATGATGCCACCTCTGGAAGTAAAGGTGACTATATATTTAGAGAATTTGATGAAAATAAAACTGAAGTCGTATCTATAATGTTTGAAATGAAGAATGAAAGTTTAAATGGAACTAATAAAAGAAAAAACGAAGATTTTTTAAAGGAATTGGATAAAGATAGAAGACAAAAATCTTGCGAATATGCAGTCCTCGTATCGCTTCTAGAACCAGATAGTGAACTATATAATGCTGGAATAGTAGATGTTTCCCATAGATTTCCAAAGATGTACGTCATAAGACCACAATTTTTCTTACCAATCATATCTCTATTAAGAAATGCCTCTATGGAAACCTTAAAATACAAATCACAAATTGATTTAATGAAACGAGAGAATTTTGACATAACTAATTTTGAAAGTACTCTTGAGCAATTCAAAAATGCAGTTGGCAAAAATGTTTCACTTGCCCAAGATAGATTTAATGATGCAATTTCAGAAATTGATAAATCAATAACCCATTTACAAAAAACTAAAGAGGCTTTAGTTCTCTCAAAAAAACATCTTTTGTCCGCAGACACCAAATCACAAGATTTAACAGTAAAGAAATTAACTAGAAATAACCCCACCATGAAGAAAAAGTTTAATGATTTAAATAATTTCGAAGGTGAAGTAGCCTAATTAGAAATTTTTTTGAAATTAATAATAGTTAAAAAAATATTTAATTTCTAAATTATAAATATACTATTAATAATAAATTTCATAGTAAAGAAAATAATGTCTATCAACACTCCTATTTTCAGTATTGCCAAAGATCTTAATGTCGAAAGTAATAGAATATTATTAGCCTGCAAGAAACTTGGAATAAACGCTAAAGGTGCGACAAAAAGATTAAATGAAGAAGAATTAGAAAAAATTAAAAGTTATTTTGAAACGGGCAAAAATGCGTCAGATGAAGTAATCAATTTAAAAAAACATAAGACCAAAAGCAGTTCTAAGAAAATTTTAGAAAAGGTAAAAATAAAATATTTTGCAAACAGACTTATTCGCAAATCTTAAATAAAAATAATTTTATCTAACTACTTAAAGAAAGAAGCCACAAAAGAAAAAAATAATAAATTATCATAAGTAAAAATACTTAAAAATGAGCATAAACAAAATTTTAAATTCTCTCGAAAGATCCTGGGAAAGAGATAAAATTCTTTTAAATATAAAGAAGGGGTTAGGAACAGATGAGATAGTTAATGAATTTCTTGTAAAAAACGAAAGACAAATTAAAGAATTAAATTCTTTATTAAAACCAGAAGATATTGATGTATTAAATCAAGTAGAACAACTATCAACTTGCGAATCTAAATTAATAAATGAGATTAAAAATTTAAATTACTTAGATAATAATGAAAAAGATCAAATAATTAATAAGGAAAAAATTTTTCCATCTAATAGAGTTTCCATTAACATGATTAGATCATTCATGATTAACTGGAGCAATAAAGTTGTGGTTATTGCTTTACTAACAATTTCAGCCATAGCTTTATCAAAACAAGCGTGGGCATAATTAGCTAAATTAACTTCATTGTTAGAGATGTAGTTTTGAGAACAAAAAAAGAAGATTTAATTAGATACAAAGATGGAAATCTTTACTGTGAAATTGCCGATATTTGGATTGATCCAAGTAAGCCAGTAAAAACAGCACTTATAACTCATGCTCATTTTGATCACTTTACATTTGGCTGTGAAGAATACATTTCTACTAACGAGACTGCGATACTTCTTAAAGAAAGAGTTGGAGGTAATATAAAAATTAAGACTTTTGATTATGGTGAAGAATTTAAGATAAATGGCATTAATATTTCTTTTCATCCTTCCGGACATATCCTTGGATCTAGTCAAATAAGATTTATTTTTGCTGAAGAAAAATGGCTAGTTTCAGGTGACTTTAAGCTTCAAAAAGACAAGACTTGCAAAAAACATGAAATAGTAAAAACTGATTATTTAATAAGTGAATGTACTTTTGGTTTACCAATATTTAAGTGGGATGCAACTAATAAAATAGCAAATGATATTTCAAAATGGATAACTAATTCACCAGAAAAAACTTCTTTACTTTTCTGCTATTCACTTGGAAAAGCTCAGAGATTATTAAACGAAATTAGTCAAACAGGTTTTAAAGGTAATATTTATTCTCATGGCAGTATTCATAAAATAAACAATATTTATAAAAAACTTGGAATTGATATTCAAGATACTATGAAAATCGAAAATAAAAAAAAGATTGATGAACTTAAAGGAAGTCTAATATTATTACCGCCATCTTTAAGTAAAGGCTCCTATTTAAAAAATTTCAAAAATATTCAAACAGCCTTTGCTAGTGGATGGATGTCAATAAGAGCTCTAAGAAAAAGATCCGGATACGATAAAGGATTCGCAATCTCTGATCATGCAGATTGGGATGGAATTCTAGAAGTCATAAAAAAGTCAGAAGCAAAAAATGTATTTTTTCATCATGGAGATAGTGAAGCCTTAAGTAAATATTTAATTGAAAAAGAATCAATAAATGTTCTTTTCTTCAGCAAATAAATATGAGCTTAAAAAATTTTTCAGAATTATTTGGGGATCTTGATTCAATTAAAAGTACAAATAATAAAATTGAAGTTTTAAAAAGTTATTTTTTATCAAATGAACCAATAAATAATTCATGGGCAATATATCTATTAACTGGAAAAAGTAGTAAGAGATTTATTAGTGGAAGATATTTAAAAAATCTTTTTTCTCAACTATATGAGTATCCGCAATGGTTAATTGATACATGTTATTTAAAAGTTGGTGATTCTGCTGAGGTAATAACGTTATTACTTAAAAATAAAACTACTTCTAGAAATAAAAAATTATCAGACATAAGTCTCAATGAATTACTAAGCAAAACAATACCTGCATTATCAAAACTTGATGAGGGGGAGAAAAATTTAGAAATTAAAAATCTTTGGGAAACACTGCCTGAAGATAACCATCTAATTTTTAATAAAATTCTTACAGGAACTTTTAGAGTAGGAGTCTCTATTGGATTAATCACAAAATCAATATCAAAACTAAATAATATTGATGAAGAGATTATTTCTCATAGGTTGATGGGTAATTTCAAACCTTCAATTGAATCATATGAATTTTTAATAAACAAGAATATCAATCTTCAAGAGTTAAATTCCAAACCATTTCCATTTCTTCTAGCAAATACCATTGAAGATAAAATATTCAAAAATTCAATAAATGATTTTCAATTTGAATGGAAATACGACGGTATTAGGATGCAATTAATTAAAAGATCAGGCAATGTTTCGTTATGGACAAGAGGGCAGGAATTAGTAAATGAATCTTTCCCAGAATTAGTAGAGAAAATGTCGTATATAAAAGATGATTATGTTCTTGATGGGGAATTATTAGTTTGGAATTTTAAAGAACAAATTGCATTTGATTTTTCTTTTCTTCAAAAAAGAATAAATAGAAAATCTCCTACTAGATCAATCCAAATAAAATATCCAATTATTTTTATTGCTTATGATCTTTTAGAGATTAATGGAAGAGATATAAGAGAAATTAAATTAGAAAATAGAAGAATTAATTTAGAAAAATATTATTTAAAATGGCAAAAGCAAACTGAGAATAATATCTCTGATATTTTCAAATTATGTGATTTAATCTATCCTAAAGATTGGTCTGATGCTTTAACTTATAAAGAAAAATCTCGAGAAAATAATACTGAAGGATTAATAATTAAGAAAAAGACTTCTATATACGCGTCTGGGAGAAAAAAAGGTATTTGGTGGAAATATAAAGTTGATCCTATGCAACTGGATGCAGTTCTAATTTACGCTAAAGGCGGCAGCGGTATAAGAGCTGGTCTTTATACAGATTATAGTTTTGCATTATGGAGAGACCAAGAATTAGTTAAATTTGCAAGTGCATATTCTGGTTTAACGAATATTGAGATTAAAGAGCTAGATAAATGGATCAGGAAAAATACAATAGAAAAATTTGGTCCTGTTCGATCTTTAAAACCAGAAATGGTATTCGAAATATCTTTTGAGAAAATACAAATTTCAAAACGTCACAAGTCAGGCATAGCAGTAAGATTTCCAAGAATAACAAAATGGAGAAAAGATAAAAAAATTAATGATGCAGATAGCCTAGAAAATGCTTATAAACTTATGAAAAAGATATCATGAAAAATATTTCGCAAAATAGTAGGCAAAATAATTTAATTTCTAAAATTAAACAGTTTTTCTCCTCAAATGGATGGGAGCCATTACCCTACCAGATCGAATCATGGTCAGCATTTTTAAATGGAGAGAATGGAATAATACAAGTTCCTACTGGATGCGGAAAAACTTATGCTGCATTAATGGGGCCTCTATCACAGATAGAAGATCCCAAAAATCAAAAAAGTGTAAAAATATTGGTAATAACGCCTTTAAAAGCCCTAAGTAGGGATTTAAAAAATTCCATACAGTTAGCAGCTTTGCATTTTAACAAAGAAATCACTGTTCAGATTAGGAATGGGGACACCACCCCATATGAAAAGAAAAAGCAGTTAGCCAAACCACCTAATATTCTTATTACAACTCCAGAGTCTTTATCTCTTTTACTTTCTAATAAAGAATCAAATAATCTTTTTCAGGATTTATCGTCAATAATTATTGACGAATGGCATGAATTGATGGGTAGTAAAAGAGGAAACCAGTGCGAATTATCATTAAGTTGGCTAAGAGGCAATATAAAAAATTTACAAATTTGGGCAATGTCTGCAACTATTGGGAATATCGAAGAAGCGGCAAGAGCAATAGTTGGTATAAGCGCTATTAAACCCAAAATAATAAGTACAAATATTCAAAAAGAGATTGAAATTATAAGTGTTTTACCAGAGGAGGAAACTACCTTTCCATGGAGTGGACATCTAGGGATTAGAAGTCATTCTTCACTTTTAAAAATATTGGATAAAAATAAAAGTACCTTATTATTCACTAATACAAGGAATCAATCTGAAAGATGGTACCAATGTCTTAAATTTTTTCTGCCAGAGATGGAAGACAAAATCGCACTTCATCACGGCTCCCTTGATAAAGAAGATAGAGAGAGAGTTGAAGAAGGAGTTAAAGACGGATTAATAAAATGGGTAGTCTGCACCAGCTCTTTAGATTTGGGAGTTGACTTTCAACCTGTAGATCAAATAGTTCAAATTGGCAGTGCAAAAAATATCGCTAGACTTATTCAAAGAGCAGGGAGAAGTGCGCATAGACCGGGTGGAAAATCGAAAATAATTTTTATGCCTACTAATTCTTTAGAGTTATTAGAGATTAGTTCAATGAGAAGAATTATAAAAAGGGGAATATATGAAAAAATAAGACTTCCTGAATTATCTTATGATGTTTTGCTTCAACATCTAATAAGTTTGGCATGCGGAAATGGCTTTGATCCGAAAATTGAGAAAGAAAGAGTTAAAAGTTGTTGGAGTTATAGAAACTTAAAGGATCAAGATTGGAATTGGTGTCTTGACTTTTTAGAATATGGAGGGAAATGTCTTAAAGCATACCCAAAATATAAAAAGATAGTTAAAGAAGAATCACAAAATAATAATGAAAACTTTAAATATTTTGTAAAAGACAAATCTTTAATAAGAATGCATAAGTTCAATATTGGGACAATTACAAGTGACAAATTTGTGAAAGTCAAATATATGAAAGGTAAATCCTTAGGCAATTTGGAGGAGAATTTTGCTTCAAAATTAAATCCAGGAGATACATTTTACTTTGCCGGCAAAATGCTTCAATTTGTAAGAATAAGAGATATGATTTTATACGTTAAAAAATCAACAAAAAAAAGTTCTCTAATTCCTGCATGGGTCGGAGGTCAAATGGCAATTTCTGATCTACTTTGTGAGAGTTTGAGAAAAGAAATAGATATATGCAACGAACTAGAAAATTATGATTGCTTAAATCCTGAACTCAATTCATTACGCCCAATATTTAAGAAACAAAAAGTTCTTTCAAATATTCCAAAGAATGATGAATTCCTCTTAGAAATATATAAAACCAAGGATTTATCAAATCTTTTTGTTTTTACACTTGATGGCAAATTTGTAAATGAAGGAATTGCATTTTTATGGGCTTTGAGATTAGCAAAATTAAAACAATCTACATTTAGTATTACTGCCAATGATTTTGGATTCAGCTTAACTACCGCAGAAGATTATGATTTTTCCATAATAAAAAAAGAAGCTGATTACTTTTTGAATAACAAAAAATTAGAAGAAGATCTAGAAAATGCAATTAATTTTTCAGAATTAACAAAACGTAGATTTAAAAATATTGCCCAAATAAGTGGACTTGTGAATCAAAATAATCCAACCAAAACAAAAACCTCCTCTCAACTTCAAATAAGTTCAAGTCTTTTTTACGATGTCTTTACTAAATATGAAGAGGGCCATCTTTTGATAAAACAATCGCATCAAGAAGTTAAAGAATATCAATTAGAAAATAAAAGAATATCTAGATCATTAGAAAGATTAAAAAATTTAAAAATGCTATTAAATGAGATAAAAACTCCAACTCCTTTTGCTTTTCCTTTATTAGTTGAAAGACTTAAAAATACTTTAAGTAATGAAACAATAGAAAAAAGAGTAGAAAAACTTGTAAAAAAATATAGTGATTAAATGAAAAAAAGTTCTTTTAAATTTTGTTGGGAAGATACATTGCTTGAGATGCTTCCTTCAAGATCCTTATTTCTACCTCAAACAAAAGAATTGTTGATTTGCGATATTCACCTTGGGAAAGCTGATTATTTTCAGCAAAATGGTATCCCTCTTACTAATAATTCAGATGAAAGTAATTTTACAAGAATAAAAAAAATAGTAAAAAAACATAGTCCTGAAAAGTTAATAGTTTTGGGGGATTTATTTCACAGTAAATTTTCAATAGACAAAACTCTTCAAAAAAAAGTTGAAAATCTTCCTAAACTACTACAAACCAATGTTGAACTTGTCCTTGGAAATCATGATACAGGTTGTGATATTAAAAATATAAAAATTTTTGATATTAAAAAAACAAAAAATATTATTTTCAGTCATGAGCCAGTTGATTTAGCTGATAATAGAATTTTGAATATTTGTGGACATTATCATCCAAAACTCTATTTGAGAAACAAAGGGGATAGTTTATCTTTCAGGTGTTTTGCCATGGATAAGAGTAAAAATACTTTATTTTTGCCAGCATTTGGAGACTTAACAGGAGGCTATCCCTGTAAAAAGTCATTTAGAAAATGGGCCATTGTTTCTGAAGAAGAAATAATTGAATTATGATTGTAAGTCTAAAAACCTATTAATCTGTATTAAATTTTGCATTTAAATATACCTATTAATACTTAAAAGTCTCAGTTAACATTTTCCCCAATTAATTTAAATATATTTGTTTTCAATAAGTAAACTTAGACAAATTAAAAATATGTTCATCTGATGACCCTTTCTTTACCTGAGAATCCACGTTATAAAAAAATTAGACGCATTTTATAGAAATGAAAAAATTTATTGCTTTGATTTTTTTTTCATTAATTATTTTTCCATTAAAGACAAATGCTAATGAGAATTTTTCAGTTGAGATAGAGGCCCTAAAACTTGTAATGGAAAAATACAAAGAAAATACTAAACCTAATATTGAATTAGATGTAAGCAAGGAGAAGCCAATTTACATGGCTCTTAAACAAGACGAATGTAATGCGACCGTTGAGGTTACAGAAAAAACAGGCTTAGAAGTAGTAAGTACTGAATTCTTCGATGTAAATGTCTGCAAGAAAGAAATATATAAAGTTATCAACTGAACAAGCAAATAATATTTGTAAAACCCAAATATTGAAAGAGGTCTTTTACTTAAAGAAGGTAAGACCTCGAGACCTAACAGAAAACTTTGGAACGGGTTCTGCATACCCAATTAATAACTACAATTGAATTGTAGAGGTGTAATTAAAAGTACAAAACTAAAATTATTTTTTAAAAAATTATTTCTTCTTTGATAATGTTTGTGATTCTTCTCTAGACATTAAAGCTTCTATTTGAGCGAGAACTTTTTGTAGTTCATCCGTTTTTGTAAGAGATGCTTCTGCTACTTCTCTTAATTTTTCTAACTGTTCTTTAGTTTTATCCATGATAAATAAAATTAGAAATTAACCACCTTTAAAAATGGTTTTAATACAGATTTTTCACTCCCACACAGATTCATATTCTCTCTTTTTTTCATAAAGTCAAATAAATTTCCTTTAATTAAAGTTTTATGAGGACTTCCAATTAATTCCTCATTCATTATTAAAATCATAAGATTACCCTCAAAAGAAATACTTTTAAATTACGAAGTAAATACAGGCAACCCTATTGTTGCAGTGGTTATAAGAGCCCCTGCAAAAATCAAAAAAGGTAGAAAAGGATAGTTTTTCAAAAAGAAATTAACTAATTCGAAATAACTATATAGGTATTTATACTATTTGTCTACCCCTGAGCTTTCTTAAAAGTAAAAATTATTCTCTCAAAAGTAAAAATTTAACATCAACCAAATTTACCTGATATGTATTCCTGAGTGGTTTTTTCTTTTGGTGAATTAAAAATTTTCTTTGTCGAATTAAATTCGGCAAGATAACCAACCTTTCCTCCATCACCATCTTCATATTCAATAGCATTAAAAAATGCAGTCATATCACTAACTCTTAATGCCTGTTGCATATTATGAGTAACGATTATTATTGTGTAATTCTTCTTAAGTTCATGCATTGTCTCCTCTATTTTTAATGTAGAGATAGGATCCAAAGCTGAACAAGGCTCATCCATGAGAATTATTTCAGGTTCAATTGCGATGGTTCTGGCTATACATAGTCTTTGCTGTTGTCCACCAGATAAAGAATAACCACTATCATTCAATTTATCCTTACATTCGTCCCATAAAGCAGCCTTTCTTAGTGAACTTTCGACTAATTCATCCATATCTCCCGTAAAGCCATTGATTCTTGCCCCAAATGCAATATTTTCATAGATAGATTTAGGAAAAGGATTTGGTTGTTGAAAAACCATCCCAATTCTTCTTCTCACTTCAACTGGATCTACTCTTTTATCGTAAATATTGGTTCCATCAAAGAGTACAGTTCCTTTTAATGAACAATTGGGAATCAAATCGTTCATCCTATTTAATGATCTAAGAACAGTTGATTTACCACAACCTGATGGTCCAATAAGAGAGGTTATATTTCCTTTTTTAAAATTACAAAAAACATTTCTTACTGCTTCAAAAGTTCCATAGCTAATAGAAACATTCTCAAGAGATAAAATGATATTCTTAGGTATTTTTTTATAATTTTTAATCATTTATACTCTCTTAGTTTTCTCTGTAAAAGCGGCCAAAATCCTTGAAAATATATTTACTGATAGTATCGACAAAACAAGAATAAAGGAAGCTGCCCAGGCTAGTTTATTCTGTGCATCATAGGGTTCAAGTGCAAAATTATAAATAAGAACTGCTAAAGAACCCATCTCATAAAACAAATCTCCAAAGCCTGTTATGTAGTAGTAAGAGAATAAAGCCGTAAATATCAAAGGTGCTGTTTCACCTGCAGCTCTCGCTATTCCAAGTACAACGCCAGTAGCAATAGATCTAAATGCAGATGGCAAAGTAACTTTTAATATAGTTGTATACATACTTGCTCCAACACCAAGAGAAGCATATCTCAATTCATTAGGAACCAACTTTAAACCTTCGTCAGTGGTCTTAATCACAGTAGGCAACATCAATATTGAAAGTGCCATACCTCCGGCCAAGCCACTGTACATACTTCCAAATAAGATCTTTGTTGAAACAATTAAGGCATAAATAAATACACCGGCAATAATCGAAGGGACTCCAGCTAAAACATTTACACCAAATCTAATAAACCTTGAAAAAGCACCACCTTTAGAATATTCGGCCAAATATATTCCACCACCAACACCTACTGGTATGGCAATAATTGAAGCAATGGTAGTTATTATCAATGTCCCTATTAATGCAGGATTAATACCCCCTGCATCTAAATCATCTCCAGGAGGATTTGGTTCTAAAGTAAATAGTTCTGGTGTGATTTGAGATCCACCTTTGATAAGAATATAAGTGACTAGAAAAATCAAAGGCAGTATTGCTATCAGCGCACAAATTACTGATAAAGAAGTAAAGAATTTATCTCCTATATTTCTTGATAATCTTTTCTGGTAATAAAGTGAATTCATAATTATCTAATATTTGAGACTAAATTTCTTAACTAGCCATTGAGCAAAGATATTGACCACTAAGGATAAAATCATGAGTACAAAAGCTGCATAAAAGAGTGATGAAACCTGACTTCCATCAGCTTCACCAAATTGGTTTGCGAGCATAGAGGAAATAGTATATCCAGGAGATAATAGAGACCAACTAAATGCATTGGAATTACCAATAATCATTGTGACAGCCATTGTTTCACCCATTGCCCTTCCTAAAGCCAATAGAACACCTGCCATAATTCCTGATAATGCTGCCGGCAAAATTACTGAAAATATTGTTTTCCACCTGCTTGCTCCGATTCCATAGGCTGCATTTCTCAACTTTTTAGGAACTTGATTAAGAGAATCTCTAGCTATAGCAGTCACTATTGGTAAAAGCATTACTACTAAAATTAATACTGCTAACAAGGAATTCCTACCTGTAGGTTCTGTACTGAATAAAGGTATCCAACCAAAGAAATTATGTAAAAAAACAAAAAAGGCTCTAAAAAAAGGTTCCATAACAAATATTGCCCAAAGTCCCAATACAACTGATGGAATAGCTGCTAATAATTCAACAAAAGAACCTATTATTTCTCTAACAACTTTAGGTACAAAGTCTTCGGTAATAAATATTGCAGTTCCAACGCCCAAAGGGATAGTTATTAATAACGAAAGAAATGAAGTTACTAATGTGCCATATATTGCAGTAAAAGCTCCGTATTCATCTTTTACTGGGTTCCATTCAGAGGTTACTAAAAACTTCAATCCATACCTTGAAAAGGATTCAAATGACTGAAAAAAGACTACTAAAATAATTCCTAAAAGTATTATTGCTACGAAACTAGACAAGACTAGAGCAGTATTCTTGAAGATAATATCTATATTTTTTTCGATACCGAATCTTTTACGATTCTTGAAAAGAGTTAATTTCTCTTCCATTAAAAAAAGAATATCTCTATAAATCTACTACTAAATGTTGTAAAAGACTTTAAGAGGGGTTAAACGTATAAGAAAGTCATGAAAAGTAAACATCCTTCAGCTTAATTTCTTCAAAAATTTTTTCTTTAACTTTACTTAACCATAGGTGAATATTATTTACTGAATAACAACTGAGGGAATGTCTAAATATAAGAAATTCATTGCTCAAATCAAATATAAAGAAGTAATATCTTCCCCTGTATATTTTATTCCTGTTTTGCTTCTATCCATAATGATTATTATTGAAGGTTTTCACATCTTTAACCACAAACAAAACTGCAAAACTAAAGCTGAGTGGATGGAACAATCAGGAATGACTTATGACAGGGAATCAGAAGTTAATTAATAAAATCTAAAATATAATTTATTCGCAACAACGTTTTCTATTTGAGGAATAATCTGTCAAAGAAGTTATCCATTCCTTTATCAAAAAGAGAGATTCTTTATTTAGGCTGTAATACACCCATCTACCTTCTTGCCTGTCTGCGATAAGACCAGCTTCCTTCAAAATTTTTATGTGATATGAAATTCTTGATTGAGATAACTTAGTTAATTTCATAATATCGCAAACACAAACTTCTCCCTCCATCATTAGGTCTATTATTTCTAGCCTAAAAGGATCAGAAAATGAAACCATCAACTTAGATATATCTTCTTTTTTTACTTTGCTAATATCTTTTAACAATTTTAAAGTAAGTAAATTTTCCTAAATATAGCTTAAATAAAAAAGATTTCATTAATCAAAACATCTTGATACATCAAAATATTTTGATATATAATTTATATAGAAAATTTCAACAGATATGAAAATTGGAATTAATGGTTTTGGAAGAATTGGCAGATTAGTTTTCAGAGCATTATGGGACAGAGCTGATATTGAAATAACTCATATAAATGAGATAGCAGGAGATTCGAATGCTGCTGCGCATTTACTCGAATTCGATTCAGTCCATGGTAGATGGGTTAAAGATATAAAGGTTAAAGAAGAAGAAATAATAGTAGATGGAAAGAAATTAACCTACACATCTTTTAAAAATTACCTTGATGTTCCTTGGGAAAAATCTTCTGTAGATATTATTTTGGAATGTACAGGAAAGAATAAAAAGCCAGACAAACTAAATCCCTATTTTGATACTCTTGGGATGAAAAGAGTAATAGTAGCTTGTCCAGTCAAAGGAATTGTTGCAGAAGCTGAATCACTGAATATTGTTTACGGTATAAATCAAAGTCTTTATGACCCTTCCAAACATAAATTAGTAACTGCAGCATCCTGCACTACAAATTGTTTAGCTCCGATAGTAAAGGTAATTAATGAAAATTTTTCTATTAAACACGGTGCTATTACAACTATTCACGATGTAACGAACACTCAAGTTCCTGTAGATTTTTATAAAAGTGATCTGAGGAGAGCAAGAGGATGTATGCAAAGTTTAATACCTACTACCACTGGATCTGCTAAAGCTATCGCTGAGATCTTTCCAGAATTAAAAGGAAAATTAAATGGACATGCAGTAAGAGTTCCTCTACTTAATGGTTCTTTAACAGATGCAGTTTTTGAATTAAATAAAGAAGTGACAACTGAACAAGTGAATATGGCACTTAAGGAAGCTTCAGAAACTTATTTAAAAGGAATTCTTGGCTACGAAGAAAGGCCTTTAGTTTCTGCAGATTATGTAAATGACTCTAGAAGTTCAATAGTTGATAGTTTATCAACTATGGTTGTTAATTCAAATTTATTAAAGATATACGCTTGGTATGACAACGAGTGGGGTTACAGCTGCAGACTTGCAGATCTTACTGAATATGTAATCAAAAATGAGATTTAATTTATGTCTTTATGAAGTTATCTAATATTCAACAATATAGTGTCGTAACAGCAAACTATTGGGCGTTCACGCTTACTGACGGCGCATTAAGATTATTAGTTGTTGGGCACTTTCATGAGCTAGGTTACACAACTCTTCAAATTGCTTTACTTTTCCTTTTTTATGAGTTTTTTGGGATAATTACTAATCTTTATGGTGGTTGGATAGGAGCAAGATATGGATTAAGGCTTACTTTGTGGATTGGGACTATCCTACAAATCATCGCTCTTTTTATGCTTATTCCAGTTAAGGAAGATTGGCCGGTAATTTTTAGTGTCGCATACGTTATGGTTGCTCAAGCAGTTAGTGGGATAGCAAAAGATTTAAACAAAATGAGTGCTAAAAGTGCTGTTAAGACAGTAGTTCCAGAGACAAATGATGGCAATGATACTGGCCAAAAACAACTTTTTAAATGGGTTGCTATTTTAACTGGATCTAAAAATGCTCTTAAGGGAGTTGGCTTTTTCTTAGGTGGACTTTTATATAAGTTATTTGGATTCAATAATGCTGTAGGAATTATGGGTTTTGGACTCTGCTTAGCCTTTTTATTGACATTAATTTTGCCTGGAGAAATTGGCAAGATGAAAACCAAACCAGCTTTTAATGATCTTTTTTCAAAATCAAATGCAATAAATATTCTTTCAGCAGCAAGATTTTTTCTTTTTGGAGCAAGAGATGTTTGGTTTGTTGTAGCTCTTCCAGTATTCCTAGATATGGCCTTTGGTTGGGACTACATGGAAATAGGATTATTTCTTGGGGCCTGGGTAATAGGTTATGGAATTGTTCAGGCTTCGGCTCCAGCAATTAGAAAGATATGGTGCCAGAAAGAAAGTCCAGATCGTAAAGCTATCCAATTTTGGAGTGCCGTATTAATGGTAATACCATCTTTGATAGGAGTCGCATTATGGAGAGAAAGTTCTCCATCGATAGCAATAATTTTAGGACTTACTATTTTTGGATTTGTTTTTGCAATGAATTCCTCTACACATTCTTATATGATTTTGGCCTACTCTGATAATGAAAAAGTCAGTTTAAATGTTGGCTTCTATTACATGGCAAATGCTGCTGGAAGACTAGTTGGAACATTATTATCTGGCTTACTATTTATGATTGGAAGAAATCCGAGTATTGGTCTTCAATATTGTCTTTATTTTTCATCACTTCTAATATTATTATCTTGGATTTCGAGTCTTAAATTACCATCAATCAAACAAAGCTTATCATCACCATAAAAACTAATTTTTTGAAATTAGAATATTTAAATGGCAAAAATATCCTTAATTGAACTTGTAAAAATTTTCCTAAAAATTGGTATTTTAAGTTTTGGAGGACCGTATGCTCATATTTCCTTATTCGAAGATGAACTTATAAATAATAAAAAATTGATTTCAAATCAATCTTTTGAAAAAGGAATTGGATTATGTCAAATACTTCCAGGTCCAATATCTACTCAATTAGCAATATATATAGGTCTTAAAATTAATGGATATTTTGGTGGATTGGTATCCGGTATATGTTTCATTATCCCAGGATTCGTTTCGGTATTAGCTCTTAGTATTTTTTGGCAAATTGGATCAGGATCAAAATTCTTAACAGATTTAATTTATTTCAATCCTCCTATTATTGCAGGAATTATTTTTTCATTCTCTTTAGTTCTATTAAAAAAAAGATTAAAGTTTGATCGAATATTATTCTCTAGCTCAATATTATTTCTACTTATATTTGCCAAATATAATAGTATTCAATTTCCACTCATAACAATTCTTACTATTGCAGGATTGATAAATATATTATTACGGAAATTCAAAGATAATTTTTACAGCTTGATCCCTTTATCTATATTTTCAACAACCTCATTTTTGAGTAGTACACTCTTTTTAGATATTTTTAAATTCTATAATTTTTTGAAGGATTCTTTAAACTCAAAGTTTTTAATAAATTATCTTAATCTGTTTGTTTTCTTCTTCAAATCGGGACTTTTTATTTTTGGAGGGGGACTAGTAATCATTCCTCTAATGAGTGATTATGTTGTCTCACAAGGATGGTTAACAAATAATGAATTTATAGATGGGATAATGATTGGCCAGATAACACCTGGTCCTGTCTTATTAACTACAAGTTTTATTGGATACAAAGCTGGATTTACGATCGGAGGAATAAATGAAGCTTTAAAGTATTCATTTATATCAACTTTTGCAATTTTTTTACCAAGCTTTTTATTGATTTTTGTTTTTGGGAAAGGCTTCATAAAAAACAGAATTAAATCGATTAATTACTTTATCGAAGGAGTCATCAATACAATTCCTGGAGCAGTTATTTTCTCTGGCTTTAATTTAATTGAAGATAGTTTTTCATCAAAATTCTTTTTAATTAGCTCTATTTTTATAGTTTTAATCTCCACAGTATTATCGTTTTTAAAATTAGTTCCAACATACATACTTATTCTCTTTTCTTTAATATTAGGTTTATCAAAATATTTTTTTGCATAAAAAAAGGAGGAAATAAATTCCCCCTTTTAAATGTTTGTCTTACGATTTATTTACCGATTCTTTTTACTGCAGCTCTTGATTTCTCAAGAATTTCGCCTTTCAAAGGAACAAATCCTAGTGATGGAGCTTTGTCTTGATACTCATCACTTAATAATGTATTAAAGGCTTCTTTGATTGCTTTAGTGTTTCTACCATTACCTTCTTCATAGGCGAGTATCCATGTCAATGAAGCGATAGGGTACGCTCCTTTTGCCGTTGGATTAGGGTTCTTACCAGCAAGATTTTCATCTAAAGTAATACCATTAAGAGCTTTTGCTCCTGCTTCAACTGTAGGCTTTAAATATTCTCCAGAAAGATTTTGGAGTGCAGCGGCCTTAACATTACCTTTTATATAAGACTGGTTAACATAACCAATTGCACCAGGAGTATTTTGTATAACTCCAGCTACGCCAGAATTACCTTTTGCTCCAACGCCTGCCGGCCATTTTACAGACTTACCAGTGCCTAATGTCCATGTTTTTGAAAACGCTTCCATAGAGTTTGTAAAGGCTTTAGTTGTACCTGATCCATCAGAACGATGAGTCCAAGTCAATTTTCCAGGTGCACAACCAACTTCCTTCCAATCTTTTATCATACCCATAGCTACCTGAACTGCTTGTTCTTGGGTAAGTTTCAAATCGCAATCGTAGTTATATCCAAAAGCAATAGTTCCACCAACCATAGGGATCTGAACTAAACCTCTAGTAACTTTTGCTATGTCCTTATCTTTCATAGGATCGTCAGAAGCACCAAAGTTTACAGTCTCATCAATAAATGCTTTTCTTCCAGAACCAGAACCAACAGCTTGATAATTGACTTTTGGACCTCCATCATTTGATAAATCTTTAAACCATCTAGTATAAATTTTGGCAGGGAAAGATGCTCCAGCTCCACTTAACCTCACAGAAGAAGTTGAGGTTCCACAAGAAGCAACCAGAGTCATTGTTGAAGCTAATAAAAAAGCTTTTTTAGCTAATTTCATTGTTGAAACATCAAATAATAGACTTCATATTTATAGCATTTAATTTGAAAACAAATACTCTTTAACTTAAAGCTTATCTATTAATTAATTAGTTCTTAATCCTCTCTTAAACTAAATCTTGATTAGAGCCTTTTACGTATGGTTTTAAAAATATTTAAAAATAAACTTGGATTAATTTTTAACTTTTATTGATAAAAATTTTGAAATTTGGAGATAATTTTCCTTTTAGTTTAAGAAGAGTTTAAGATCTATTTAAATTCTCCTTTTTACATTATTTCTTACCCATTTCTTAACTTTAAGACGTTTTAATAATTTTGGATACAAATCCATGTATCTAATTTTACGTGTTGAGGAACATGAAACTTTTTCAAAAATTAATTACTGCTCCTGCCTTAATTTCTCTGGCATCTGGCTTTGCAGTTCCAATTGCTGCTCAGGCTTCCGAAATTGTCAACATTGAAGAAATGGATAGCTACTCTAATAGTCAAAAACAATCTTCAAGAATTGACAGTAAAACATTCACTAATAATTTTAATGAAGATATTGCGAACCTAAAAGGAGGAGTTGACGGTCCTGAAGCTCGTGTAAATTCAATAGAGGCTGGAAGTTTCTCTGAAACAACTACGATGAAAGGTAAAGTAGAATTCCTTCTTGGTGCTGCTGATACTGCAGACGATACAGAAGAAGCTCTTTCTTTCAACTATCATTACGAAGTTGACCTAAATACTAGTTTCACTGGTGAAGATAAACTTAACATTGAATTTGCCGCAGGAAGTGCTAACGGAAATAATACTGTTTCTGGAATCACAGATTTTGGTGAAGCTCAGGATGCGCTGCAGATAGAAGATGTAAACTATACCTTCCCTATTGGTGGTTGGGAAGTATCTTTCGGAGAATCAATGGATGCTTCTAAAAACTGGCCAAATGCTTGTAAATATTCTTCAATTGTCGACAACATGGAAGACTGTGGAGCAACACGCTCTGTAGATATGGGTGGTGATATTTCTTTCAGTGCTGGCTATGAATTTGATAATGGCTGGGCAGTTGGTTTTGGTGCTTCAGCAGATGATGGAGAAACCGCTTTAGGTGCTTTCACTCAGGAGAGTGATGACCGTATTGGTATTGCCTTTGGATACGAAGTTGATAAATATGGCTTTACCGTTGCCTATGGAAACATGGAGGATGCTACAAATAACATTGCTCTCTGGGGGTTAACTGCCTACTGGACACCGGAGGGATTAGGTACATTAAGTGGAGGTCTTGAATTCGGAAATCCTGAGGGTGGAGTAGACAATGATACTACTCAATGGTTATTAGGATACACAACAGATCTAGGGCCTGGTGAATTCCAGATTGGTATAGGAACCAACGGACGTACAGTAGATGATGCAGCCGAACTAATGGCCTATGAGGTTGGTTATGAATACCCAATTAATGATTCAATGACCATTAAACCTTTTGCTTACGTTGCTGAAGTTGCTGGAAATGGCAATGGCGACACTACCGGCTTGGGAGTTCTCACAACCTTCAAGTTCTAGAACCTACAGGGAAAACTTATAAATGTTTTTCTAATCAAAAATTTAAAGGCTCCAATTTTGGAGCCTTTTTTTGTTTCATATTACTTTAATTTGATTATTCAAACTAAAAAATCTTAAAGATTACTCATTAGTGAGTTTAAAGATAGTCTCTATGATCGCTCCGCCTTCTTTATGATTAAAAGCCTTTATAAAACCTTTATTGTTATTGATTATTTTTTTTGTTATTGAAAGACCTAAACCACTACCACTTTTCTTGAATTTTGTCCTTGATGGATCACCTCTATAAAAACGAGAGAAAATATCATTAAATTCATTTTCTTCTAATCCAATACCTTTATCTCTAACTCTTATAACAACAGAGCTATCTCTTTTAAAAATTTCAATTTGAATTTCTTCATTATCTGGGGAATAACGAATAGCATTGTCCAAAATATTTATAAAAGCTCTTTTTAAATTTTCAATATCACCAGATATAAAATATTTTGTTGGTATCAGTAAATTTAATTTTACATCTTTTTTTTCTGCAAGTGGTTTTATGGTTTGCCAAGATTCCATAACTAAATCTGAAATAGATACTTTTTTATTTTCTTGAAAAGCGTCGTTACTTTCTAGCTTAGAAAGTTCTAAAGTTTCTTCGACCATTTTTCTTAATCTTTTAGATTCTTTCTTAAGTCTTTTAACAAGATATCTATCTTTCTTTGATACTACTGCCTCCAGTCTTTCGCCTATCAAAATAAGAGATGTAAGAGGTGTTTTCAGTTCATGAGACACATCATTGATTAATTGATTCTGTCTTTTTTTTATGGATTCAATTGATAATTTACTCTCCAACAATATTAAATAATTTTTTTTCCTTGCTCTAACAATATTTACAGAAATGGGTTCCCCCGAAATAATGCAATCTAGGCTGATTGGGAAATCTTTTTTTCTTGAATATAAAATCTTATTTCTTAGTACTTCGAGCTCATTAATATCATTAATTGCTTTTCCAATAACATCTTTATATTTAATAAACTTAATGAGAGATAAACCTTTCTGATTGATAAATTTTATTGTTAGATCAGATGACAAAATCATCCATCCTTGAGATGAATAATCTAACCAAGATAAAATTTGCTGTGGTTTAACTTTATCAAATGGAAAATCAAAAATTTGTTGGTTCTTAGTTAATTCAATATTTTTATTATTTTTTGAAAATCCTTTAACCTTGGTTTTCCATTTCTCATAAAAGAAAGTTAATACCTCTTGTAGCGTTTTCATTTTCATCCAAACTTATATCCAAAGCCTCTAACAGTTTTAAGAAACTTTGGAGATGAGGGATCTTCTTCTAATTTCTCTCTGAGCCACCTAACATGAACATCTACAGTTTTAGTATCACCGATAAAATCAATTTCCCATATTTTTTCAAGTATTAAATCTCTTGACCATACCCTTTTAGGATTTTTCATAAATAATTCTAATAATTTAAATTCTTTTGGAGATAATGTTATTTCTCTATCGAAAGAAGTTACCCTACATTCTTCCAGAAACATTTTTATATGATTAAACTCTATGACGGTTTTTGAGTTTTCTAAACTTTTTTTATTACGATTAGATCTTCTTATTAAGGCTCTTGATCTGGCAATTAATTCATTTAAACCAAAAGGTTTTGTTAAATAATCATCAGCACCAACCTCTAATCCAAGAACCCGGTCTGATTCATTATCTTTAGCACTTAAAATTAATATAGGTGTATAATTTTCTTCATTTCTTATTTTTCTGCATAACTCTAATCCATTAAGACCTGGCAACATCAAGTCAAGAATTATAAGGTCTATATCATTTCTATTATTATCGCCAATAAAATCTGAGGCACTTAAACCATCTTTAAAAGTTAACACTTGAAAACCTTCGCCTTTCAATGATTCACTTACTGTCAGCCTAATACTCTTATCATCCTCTACAAGAAGAATTTTTGAGCCCTGCAGACTTTTATGATCTTTAATAGTCATTTGAAAACCCAACAAATTAATTTTATATAATCAAATTTATTTGATGTAATTATTTCATATTTACTTTACAATTAATGCTTATTTTTATTTGATCTTATTAGCTTTTTAATTTGTCCTTAAACCTGTTTATTTAATATAAAAATGCTTCTTTAGTTTTCCTCATACAAACATATTAAAGAAGCAAACTTTTTATCTACTCCCAACCCTTTTCTGCATTTTGAATAATCCATTGTGCAAGAACCTTATCCTCTCCATCCTTCAATTTATTTTTATAACCTTTCATAAAACCAATACCATCATTAGCAATTTTTGTTATTGAACTTACATCAGCTATTCCTCTTTTTTCAAGGTCGGAAAGTTTTAATGATTTAGATCCTTTTAGAACGACTGATCCACCTCTTACATGGCATCCTGCACAAACATTTCTAAAAATTGTTTCTCCATCTCTAATATCGGAAGCCATTAAATATCTATTATGCAAAGAGGTTTGAAAAATAATTATTAAAGTTATTACAGGAATTACGAATAGAAATTTAAATATTTTCATTTGATTTATTTGGCCCACAATTAATTTAGCAATTAATTCTGAATCTCAATCTAGCTATTTTAATAACTCCACTGCTACAACTAGATTTCCTAGTAGTCCGTTCAAAATATTTAGTTGTTCTTTACTACCAAATGCTATTAAAACCTGACCCGGTTGAAGTATAAAGTTCCCTCCTGGATTAGTGAACAATTTTTCATTTTCTTTAATAGCTAAAATTTTTGCCCCACTCTTTTTACCTATTCCAAGTTCAGAAAGTGATCTTTTCTCTGCTGTTTCAAAAAGACTAATATCATTACTTAATTCAAATTCTTCAATTTCACATTCACTTCCTGCAAGCAGATCAAGAAAGTCAATAGCAATAGGTCTTAAGGCCATTGAGGCCATTGCTCTTCCTGCTGCGATATAAGGACTTACTACTATACTTGCTCCAGCTAATCTCAACTTACTTGCAGCTTCTTCAGTTCCAGCTCTTGCAATTACTCTTATAGAACTTCTTATCCCTTTAGCGCTTAAAACCACATATAAATTAGCAGCATCATTGGGCAAAGTAACAACCAAACTTTTGCATTTTTCTAATCCTGCAAGTTTTAAGGTCTCGTCAAGAGTTGCATCAGCACAAAGCACTTCTAAACCATTTTCTTCAGCAATCTTTTTTCTATCTTCATCGCTTTCTACAACAATAATTGGAATATTTTGCGTTTTGATTTGGTTTGATATTTCCTGTCCTACCCTCCCATATCCGCACAAAATTACATGATTTTCCATTTTTCTAAGAATTCTTTTAAAACGTAATTCGTTTACTCTTTGAAAATAGCCGGATTCGAATAATCTAACAGCTTTTTGAAAGGTAAATTGAATAAAGATCAATCCGCCTACGATTACTAAAACAGTTACGATCCTGCCTTCAGGGCTTAAAGGTTGAACTTCTCCAAAACCAATAGTGGTTATTGTGATCAGAACCATCCATAAGCAATCACTCCATTCCCATCCTTCTGTTATTCGATAGCCAATTGCACCTAAAAAAAACAGAAAGAATAAAGAATAAATAAGACCAAACCAAGGCCTTAAATAGTCTTTTATAAAATAGAACTCAAATAATCTAAGCTTCATATCCCTTATTATCGTTAACTATTCAAAAATTTCAAAAAAATTTTCTATTATGTTCCTAAAACTATTTATTTGTTTAAGTGAAATACGTATTAAGCAGGATAATAATATTTATTTTTGTAGCTGTTTGCATTAAACAAATGATTACTGTCTCAGGTCTTATTTAATGTTTCATAAAAAGTTAATTTAAGGTTTTACTTGTACTGATTCAATAAGAAAATCAGAAGCTGCTTTTAACCAATCCGCGACTGTAAGACGAAGGTCAGGTTGAGAATATACAAGCGCGACAATAATTCCAACTAAGATTATCTTCACCATGGCAATTCAAATATTCTTATGAATTAAAGCACAACTATTTAGTAAAAAGAACCTTAAATTTATAAAAAATAGATTAATTAAAATTTCTCTAATTGATTAAACAAGTATTCCACTCTTCTGAGATTAACTCCTAAATCAGATTGACCTAATCTTGCTGCAGATCTTATCTGAATAATTCCTTTTGATCTATCTACATAACTTCTAACATCAAGCTTTAAAATTTCGAGGTCATCTGGAAATCTAAAAATTAAGCTTCTACAAACACCTCTCCAATAATTTCTACCACTTTCAATAACTTCTGTACGAGGTAACCCTTCTGCCAGAGAAACAAGTTGAATAAACTTTTGATCAACATTTATTAGTTTCTTTTCTACTAAGACACTATTTAATGGATTAGTTATTGGAGCAAGACCTTGAATGGAGGAAACCATATTTTTAAGAAAGATATAGATGTTCTAACCGATTTCATACACAAAGTGAGAGAAAAAAGTAAATAAATTCCCCATAAATTTAATCTCTTTATAAAGATTCCTTATTTTTTGATCAAAATTCTAAAATTTGAGATTCTTAATTATTTTTTTTGATAATGATGGTTGTCTACCTTTATTACTAGTTAGTTTCCTAACCCATAAAAAAACTCCCACAAACAAAAAAATTTCAACAATAATTCCAACCTTTATCAGACTCATTTTTTATCCTCTTTCTTCTTGTTGGTGCCCTCAATGTATGGCACAAGAATATTTAATAACCACTTTTTAAATGAATTTAACGGTTTCATAATCTTTTTACTTGCCTTTTCTCCACAAACTCCTCCTTTTAATGAGATCCTCTATATTTGGCCAAGCTGCTATTAATTCTTTAAGTGCTTTTCTGTTAGGAGTATAGAAAACACATGACAATAGACTTATTACATAAAGTATGAACCATAACTTACTTTCTGAATAAGCTAAGAACAAAGAGAAAAGAAAACTTCCAATAAAGAAAAAGAAAAATGACCTATTTACTATTTCTAGTGGAGTTCTTTTAAGTCTGTAAAATTTAATCTTTTTTTTGTCCGGTTGCGTATCTTTCTGAAATTTACTTTCGTACGAATTAATTATTTCTTCTTCTAGAACTTTTTCATACTCTAAATTATCAATTGGATCGATTTTATCCTTTTTATTTATCATTTGTATCTATATAGTACAAATATGGTAACTAATTAAAGGTATTTTAAAAAGTATCAAATTTTATCTGTTAACTGGAGCTATACAAACAGATCATGGTTTTGAAAATACTTCAAGATTGTCTTATTTATAAAAGATAAGTTAGTCAAAATATTCTTTTTAATTTTCTCAAATCTTTCGGTCATTTAAAACAATCACTTCTATAAACTTCATAGCATTAATTAAATTGGGAGGCAATATCTAAATCTAGAGTTAAAATAGTTTAGAGATTCTAATAATAATCTATATGCAAAGGTATTTGATTTCCTACGAATTTACAGATGGCGAGGATCAAGAAGAAGGTGCAGAAATGCTAATTAATTGGTACGAATCAGGTGGGCCCCAAAACAGACCTGAAAACTATGAGGTTCATTCTTGGATTTTTATGGTTCAAAATGGGATTGGACATTCTGTAGTGAGTGCAGATTCTCTTGAGACAATTTGGAAGCAATGGCATCCCTGGAGAAGATTAATGGATATAAGTATTCAGCCTTGTATGGATCTTGATGAAACAGTCGGATTATTCAAAAAACAAAAAATGAATACACGGATAGTCTAAAAGAATTTCTGACTTCCATATATAAATTTCTTTTTAGTAGCACCTAATACTACATACATATCTCACTACGTTAAAAAGGATAAGATTAATTTTCCATGATGAATGATTCTTATCACATTTACTTCAAAGGAGAAATTCTTTTCAAGAATTTAAGTAAAGATGAATTCGAATTTGTTTGGGGAAAACTTTATACATCTTATATAAATGCCCTAAACAAAGAGCTAACCTACGAATTAATTAGTGAAAACAATATTATGGAGCCTGCGTTTAACCTTGAGCCATCTTACTAAAAAAGGGACTAAATCCTAGATTATGAATAAAACAAGAAAAGCTTTCTCTCGTTTATTTTGAGGTACTCTTTCTCTTCTTTAGTTATATCTAAAGCAATTTTGTTTGCTTCAACTTCGACATTAGAACTATAAGTTTCAAAATTTTCCTCTTTTTTAAATAGTGCAACAATGCCAATTTGTGTTATGAACCAAATAAAATGATCAGTTTCTCCAATTGGCTCCTCTTTTAAAGAGTCAATAATCAAATCGCTTGCTGAATCCATTTAATTTATTTGTGTGAGACTTTTAATTGCCTCCATTGCAAAACCTTACTGCCTCAGAATTAGTACCCCCATCTTCAATAATTTCGGCAACACATTTATTGAAAAGTTTAGACTCTTTTTTTACTGAACAGAATCCAAAAGCAATCGCAGCTAAAGCTATTGCAGATACGAAACTAGAACCGAGTTGTATAAAACCATAGGCAAACATAATGTTTTTCTTTCCAGAACATTTTTTTGAATCCTTTTTTTCTTCTGTCATTTTAATAATTTAACTCCTCCAAACTTATTTGATTAATTTTACGATTGGGAAGTGTTGCCATAGAGAAAACCGAATCAAGACTTAATTTAAACAGGTGAGACAAATTTTCAAAAATTCAAGTTCCCTTTTATTTTTCTTAACTTTATTTGTCAATTTGATACATAATTCAAAAATAAATTTTTTAATTTTTTCTCAACACTAGTTTCTTGAAAAGATCATTTTTATAAATATAAAAGTAATGATCCCACAGTCATAACAATAGATTATGATGCCTTTTAAACTATATTTAAACTTTTCTTGATGAAGTATTAATACTTAAAAAGTATTGCAGAAAAGCTTGTTTTGATCATGCTCCCCGAGAGTTATCCACTTTTTTAGTGTTTTTCAACAGGGTTTTCCACAATATGTTGATTAAATTAAATCTTCTATGTGCAAAATAAAATATTTTCTCTTTTTAAAAAAATATTTCAACATTTTGTTTTGATGATTTGTAAGATCTAAGTTGTAATTTTTTTAAATTGTTTTTCAACTTATGAATTTCCACAAAATAAAAAAAATTTCGACTTCTGAAATCAAAGAAAAATTTAAGAAATCAAAGTTTGATGTACTTACTAACGAAAATGATTTTTTAGTCAAAAATCTAAAAAAGCCTGGATAATCTACAGGATTTCACGAAAATAAATTTTTTTCAAAAAACTCATAAATTTAAAATTTTTTACTCTACTATTTACAACAATTAATTTTTTAAACTAGTTCATCAAATATAAATTTTCTATTAAAATTAAAAAATAGAACTCCAACAATAAACATTAAGAAAAAAATTCAGTTATATTTAAATAATCTCTATTCGAGATCTGATTAGAAATATTAACGGTAAATTCATAGGGCTTATTTTAATTATTTATTTATTCCTTTTACCTATATTTGAAAATTAGTTCCAGTTAAAAGATGAATACTCAAGAACTTAAAGTCAACTACAAAAAGCTTTTAAACAAAGCTGTTAAAGCAAACGGACGTAAAGAAACAGTTTCTTACTTAAATCGTGCTGCTAAAATCAAGTCAAAACTCTACTCAAATACTAAAGTAAATTGCTTTAGATGTAATGGAGCAGGTTTTCTAAGAATTTCATTAGATGAGACTAAAACGTGTCTATCTTGCTATGGAAAGGGTTTTTTAATTAAAGAAATTCAGCAGGTTTAAAACAAATTTGACTATTAATGAAAGATCTTATTCAAGCTCACAAAAAATTAATTAAAACAGTAAAAGAACAAATGGGATTTTCTGATTATGGGATGTACTGGTTGGCTTTCCTAGAAGGGGGGTTAACTATATGGTTGCTAGATAGAATATTTTTCCACTGGCTAAAGTTTTAATTTTGATTTAATATCAAATATGCTTTAGGCGTTAAAAATTAATTTGTCGAAATCATTTTAAAGGTTGTAGCATAGTAAAAAACTAATATGCAATTACTGGGATTAATTCTTCTTCTAGCTAGTAGCTGGTATCTATGGAAATTAACAGCAAACTTTCTTGATGAACCAACAAAAAAAGAGCTCACTAATAGTTTTAATAACCTCAAAAATAAATTCTCTGAGGGGAAACAAAATTTCTCTAAAGCAAAAATAAGCGAAGCTTGGGAAAAATATAAAGAAGAAGGCGGTGCCTTATCTAATAAAGAAAAAAGCTAGTGGACTTTTTTATTATTACAAGTTTCACTAAAGATATTTCTAGAATTGATATAATTGGTATTTTGATTGGCCATTTAATTTTTGGTATTGCTTTGACACAGCTTTTAGATTGGACGTGGTTAAAGAACCTTATGAGTGAAGAGGATAGAACAAGTATGCTTAAAAGTTATACATGGAAAGACTTATTAGTAGATGGAGCAATCGTCACAGTAGTTCTAGGAATAATCTTTTTGATAATTAGCATTTTTCTATAAATGAACATAACTTACATCCTTTTATTTTTTTTAATGTTATCAATTATGATTTTCACTCAAATAATCAATTCCTCCGATAAATCAAAATAAATGACAGAAGTAACTAGCAACTCCTCAAGTGGTTGGTACTTAATCGCTTTAGTAAGCACTTTATCTTTTTTAGCCTTAATTTACTTCGGCCAAAAAAGTTAGAGTACATTTTGAAAGACTATTTAAATTCATAAAAAAAACTCTACAACCACAAGAGATGCAGAGCTTTTGATTATTAAATAATTGATTTATATAAATCTATTGATTATAAAACCTTTTTTCTTAATTAAAGAAAAAGAGACCGATGAATGTGATGAAGATACTGAATTCACGGCCCCTTTGATAACCGCATTTTTCGGTAGATACGACAATGAATCACCTCCTTTACTAATGTTTTTTTAAAGATAACTAAAAGAATTAAACAAGGAAAGAAATACGGTAAAAATTTAAAAGTTTTTTAACAAATCTTCGCTATAAATCTATTTAAGATAAAAATTATAGATACTACCAAGGCAAAACTTCTCCGTTGGCATGCCAAAAAGTACCAGAATTTTTTTTATTTAGAGAATCAATACGTTTTAAAAGGCCATTTGCTGATTCTTCAGGACTAATTCCATTTCTTGTAAAGCCAGTCATTCTTGTACTCACTAACCCAGGATGCAAAATAGCTACATAAATATCATCATTTGATAAATCTATAGAAAGTGATTTTGCTGCCATGGACAAGGCAACTTTAGACATCCTGTAACCATAAGAACTTCCAGATGAATTATCTTCAATAGATCCCATTCTACTTGTGATAAAAGCAACTTTAGAAAATCTTTTTAAAAGATGTTTAAGTGATTGAGTCATACATATGGGGCTCAATGCATTAACTTCAAATTGACGCAAAATACTATTCTTATCTAAGTTTTCGAAAGAATTAAATTCATAAATTCCTGCATTATGAATTAAGCAATCTAAATTTACTCCAGATAATTTTTTACACAAATTTGTAATCGACTCATTAGAAGTAATTTCTATATTCTCTTCAACTCTCACTCCTAAATCTTTAAGTTCTTTTGAAGCTTTCCTACACGTTGCAATTACATTATCTCCCCTCTTATGAATTTGCTTACATAATTCTAATCCAATACCTCTATTTGATCCTGTAATTAGATAGGTCGGCATCTTTAAGCTAAAAGATAAAAAATTAATCTAAATCCAAATAAAAAAATTCAAACTAGAAAAAGAAAAAATTTATAAATTTTAAAGTTTATTGAGGTTATAATGTTTATTATATTCAAAAGATTTTATAAAAGAAAGCAAAGATATTTTTATCATAAAAATTTTATGTATGGCAATTTTCAATCAAGAATTTATACAAGAGATTATTAGGTTAACGTGGAGAAATCCTGCTTTTATGGCTATAGCTATTGCATTAGTCTGGCTTATCCCACAATTATTTATCAGAAAAATAATGGCAAAAAAATATGAACAAAAAAAATTAGAAATTCAAAAAAATAAAATTCAGAAGCTGTACCCAACCAATACTCCTAAATAAGATTTTTATTTATAAGATGATCTAATGAATCAAAAAATACTTTTTGCATCTAAGTAAAAAATGACCTACAAAATAATTAGAATTGATGGGAAAGATGACGAATTAACCGCCCAAAGTTTTGATAATTATTCAGATGCATACGATTTATTAGAGGAACTATATGGAGATTTATGTTGTTCAGATGCTGATTATGGAGACATAACCTATTACGATATTGTGGAAAATAATTTAAAAAATATTAATGGAAAATAAAAAATGGTCTCCATCCCAAGAAGAAAATATAGGGGTAATAACGAGTGTATATGAATTCATTAAGGAAGAACTTTCAGAACTTCAAAAAGAAACTGGATGTCCCGATTCATTTATTTATGATTTTATTGGCAAAATTCAGAATGAATGGCATCCTGAATCTTGCCACTCCATAGTTAGAAATAAAAAAGAGAAAAATTAGAAAATATTAAATCTTCAACTTAAATTTATAAAACTTCTTTAATATAACCTGAATTTAAAAATATTAAATCATGTTTATTAGAATACTAGGTATCGTACTTATCCTTGGTACGATTGCATATTATGGTTTAGTTTTGACTGGGCAAAGCAACCTTTAGTTTTTTCAAGTTTAAAAATTTCTCATGAAATGGCCTCCTAGTCTTTGTTGGACAGCACCAAAAACTATTAACGGTAATAGGCATTTTCAAGTTAAAGCTTATGGTGGTAAAAATGAAGATAGATGGGTTGATATTTTTCCAACCAAAAATAAAAAAGATATCAAAAGGATCTCATGGGCAAAACTAAAATCAGAATGGACTTCTGGATGGTTAAGGCTCCCAAAAGATAAAGATTAATTTGTTTATGTAAACAAATATTATTAACCAGAAAACTGTAAAAAATAATACCTAATACAAAAAAAATAACTTCTAAAATTTTAAAAAGCTGTTTAATATGAACCCAGAACCGAAGAAAAAACTCCCTAATAAAAAAGTTATAAGTTCAGCAAAATTTGAGGCTAAAGAACAATTTACAAAATCTGCATTAGAAAATTTAAAAACAGAAAATGAAAGACTTGTTAATTCCTTAAAAAAATCTGGGGAAATTAAAGAATCAAAAAGAAAATAGACTTACAGTATTAAAATTTTTTTATTATTATATTAATTTACAGGTTGAGAAATGATTGAAAAAATCTCACTAGCAAATTCTCATTTACCTCAACTTATTGGGTTTGTACTCATGTCAATTGGTTATACATTAGGCAATAAGTTTTACCTTCCAGAAATCAAACAAAAGTAATATTTTCTAGTTACTAAAAACATTTAAATAAATAACATTGAAAATATATTCCTACTAAGAACTTTTCTATACTTATTTTTGATTTGGAAAAACAAGACTTTAAAGCTAATACTGAAAATTAATTAAGATTAGTCTTAAGATAAAACTGGTACATAAATGTAACATTATGGCCTTAAATAATTTGAAATCCAAAGAAAAAGTAAGAATTCATACTAATTTTTTTTAAATATGTTACATTCGTTAATAATTCAAGTTAAGGTTTCCTCTTTCAATAAAACAGAAAAAGGAAATGTTTGATACACAAAATGTCATTTATTCTTTTTCTTACTAATTGATCACATATGAAATATAAAAATGGATGCTCTTACTAGTTTTATAGTTGTTATTATCGCAATTACAATTCAATTCTCTTTATATGCGATCAAAAGGTTACAAGAACCTTTAGAACCAAATTATTTGATAGTTAAAAATTCAAAAAAAATAAAAAACTATATGGGTAAATATTGGAAAAATGCCGAAATAACAAATGGGAGATTAGCTATGATTGGTTTTACGGCTTTAATAATAAATTACGGCTTTTTTGGTTGGATAATTCCTGGTTTTATTTAGGCTAATTTTTAGGATTTAAGAGTAAATAAATCTCTCCTTCAAGACAAACTCCCCTTTTTTAAAAAAAAATTTTATTATAAATAAAAAAACGATTGAGTAATTCTGATTTTGATAAAAATGGATTAGACAGTCAAGGAATACATTGGCTTCAATATGCTGCTTTTGCTGTCTCTAGTTTTGCAATATTTACTACTTGGGCATTTTTTTATGATGAAAGATTCCACAATTTTGTAATGAATATTTTTAGAGTTATTAACTGCAGTGGATTTAACTGTAACGGAGCTTTTTGAAATTCTATGGCTAATCCAGATCAAAAAACAATATTGATTGATAATGCCTATGTGGAAATTAAGAATATTTGTACAAATCTTCAAAAAGATACTGATGCTTCAAATTTAGAAGTTAAAAGTTTACTAAAACTAATTATGAAAGAATGGGAAGATAAGCAAAAACGCATAACTGGTTTTGGATTCAGATAATTTTTACAACTATCCAGAGGCTCATATGATATTAAATATTTTTAATATGAATAGATTTTTTATTCTGAAGATTTAATATTCACAACTTTTTTTTGAAAAGAATTAAAAAGGAATGAACCCCAAATAGAAGATTCATCCCTAAATTAGCATTAGTTTTATCAAGATTTGAATTATATAAACTAACTCCTCTGGTGGACTGTCAATCATGAGATCCCTCCGATTCTACAAATTAAACTTAGGTCTTACTTATAAAGAAAGTAAATCGGTATAAATGCTGATTAATTATTTTCTAAAATGTTTGAATTAAAGAAGCTAATTCTGGCGCATCTAATAAAAGTGCAAAAAATGTAAGCACAACTAATAGAAATATGGAAAAGTAAAATTGAATCATATTTCACAAACTACTTAAAAGTTTTTTTCTAAGTTGTATAAAATAATGCTTTATTTACATAATTAAATATCTACACCAACAAAAGGTTAATCTGAGAATCATTAAGATGCTTCAGGAGAAAATATAGTCCTATTTTCTTGCCAATACACACAACCTTTAAGTAAATGATCACCCTGAGGTATAAGTTTTTCGTATCTTGGACAAATCAAAACTGTAGCAAAAGTTTCTGTAGTGTTGTAGCGAAAGTGATTGCAAGTAATACAAATCTTTGTACGTTTTCGTTTTAGTATAGGTTCTTTTAGATATTCCCATTTTGACGGATTTAGATTAATCATTATTACTGGAATTTATTAGTAGCAATTTGCCAACCTCCTGAAATTAATTCATTCCATGTTTCACAAGCACACTCAATAGAAAGAAGTCTTGAATTTTTAAGTTGGGCTGGCTCACCTAATTCATTCGCATAGAAAAGGTGAGTATATACTTTTAAGTTATCAGATACAGATCTCTTATAACTCTCAAAAAAAATTAACAAACCACTTTTTTGGTTAAACAACCAGCCAGTTGGGGGGTCAATAAGGCTGCCACGATAAAAATTAGTCCAAACATTAGCGACTCCTGATGTCATAAGGATAATACAGTTGTACTATTAATATAAATGTACTATTTGCCGACGTCAAGTATTTCTCCAAGTAATTATTTAAATACGAGCTTTAATTTTCTGAAATAATCAGCAGTAAACTTCTTATTTGGTAATAGGGTATACAAGTAGTTCCCTCAAAAGAAAAATATCATTAAAGAATAATTCTAAAAAAATAAAATGTATCGAAATCCCTTTTATTTAGGATGGAATAAAGGTTGGTCTTTTCTATTTTTTTTAGAAGGTGGCATCGCAAAAATTGAAGCAAAAGGTTTCGGTATATCTATTACAACAGAAATTGAGAAAGGAGAATCACCCTTAGAATCTGCAGATAGATTAGTCTGGAAAGAGCAAAGGATTAGAAAATCAAGATATTATTCTTGGGTTAGATCTGTTAATGAAAAATAATAAATTAATCAGTCCTTCAATTATTAAAGTAATTTGTTGACAAGCAATTTAAAATAAAGTTTAGTTATTTATTTTTCGTGTCCAATAAATTTTATGAATGGTGGCAAAACCATAGAAAAGTTTTGACCTATGGGGCTTTTATCATCTTGTTTGGCTTTTATTTATCTCCTCTTGTAAAAGAAGCAAAATATAAAAACCAATGCATTAAATACTCTACTAAAGGGGCATTAACTAAATTTAATAAAGACGATATCGGAGAAACTTTATTAGAAGAAACAGGTTTAAATATTGATGAACTAGCAGAGATTGAAGGTTATAAGAATTGTATTAATTAAAAAGTTTGCAAAAATTTCGCTGAGTTTTTCAAATATTAATGGTATTTTTAAGCTTACTTTATTAACTTTATTATTAATATCTATATAAATAAGTCCTTAAGAATATATATGATTGGCATATCTAAAAAACAAATTTTTTTATTTCTTTTAGGGACTGTTAAATATGAAGACAGAGAAAAATGGATAATAGATAAACCAAGTTTGATACCTATCCAAAAACGTAAGCCAAAGTATTAAATGAAGACTTATTTAGAAGAGCGAATTGAGTGGTATGACGATAATTATAGAGATGGTAATGCTTTAATATCTGATAAGCAGTTTGACCAACTTGAAAAGAATTTATTAAGAACAAATCCTAATTGCGATTACTTTAAAAAGAAAAATAAACTTGTTTTACCTTCATTAGAAAAGGATTCAATAGATGAATTTTTGAAAGGATTATTAGAAGATACCAGATTATTAATTGAACCTAAAATTGATGGTTGTGCTGTTGCTTTGCAATATAGGGATGGAACCTTTGAGAAAGCAATTTCAAGAAAGGGGACTGATGTTACTAGTAAAATTATTAAAATCCAAGATATTCCAGATAATCTTGCTTTAAAAGGAATTCTTCAAGTTAGAGGCGAGTTATTCTCACCCAACAAAAGTCCAAATATCTCCCAGAGAATTGCTTCTGGATTTCTCAGAGCTAAAGAAGGATTCTTTGAGGGTCTTAGCTTCTGCGCATTTCAAATACTTAATTCAAAACTTAACCAATATGAGTCCAAAAAGAGTCTTTCCAAACTTGGCTTTACGATCCCTCAGGATATTTCATGTAACTTTACGAGCCAAGTTCAAGTATTTAGAAAACAATGGCTAGAAGGGAAGCTCTTTAGAAAATATCCAACAGATGGAATAGTAGTAAAAATAAATTCTAGAAAATTACAATTAATTAGAGAAAAATCAAATTTAGATTATCCTTATTGGCAAGTTGCAATAAAAAGTTAGTGGAATTAGTACACCAGATTTTCCCTACATGGCATATTTACTTGGACATGTTTTTGATTGGCTTTGCAACATACGGTTTTCTAAGAATTAAAAAAAAAATAAAAACCAAATAAATAATTCATAAATAAAGTTTTTAAATCATTCATGTTCCTTAAGCATAGATTTAAGTTGTTCGCTATCTAATTGCTCGAGATAATTTCTCATTGCCAACCAAGATCTTCTGCTTTCTAACTTTCCGCTTTGTTTAAATAAATTTGCAGAAACTTGATCTATCAATTCTTTATGTGTCATATTTGTATTCTTCATCAAGTTCAATGACAACACCATTAAAAAATTCTGCTAATAATTTTGATGGGTCTTGTACAGATATCTTTCTATCAACTTTTGATAGTTTTTTTTTGATTGGATTTAAGTTAGTCATACTGATTCAGGTAATTCAAGTTCTTCAAAAGTCCAACCTTCCAATTGAAGGTCATGCCATTTATCCCAAGCATTATCCAAATACATTTGAGTTGATGATTTAATTGCCATTGGCTCACCAAGATCATTTGCATAATATGTATGAGTAAAGATTCTCATACTATTTCTTGGAGATTTTTTATTCCTTGTAAATAAAATTAATCTGCTGCGATCTGGGCTAAGCAACCAACCACTTGGTGACTCATTACGATAACCGTAAGAAAAATTAGTCCAAACATTAGCTCCTCCTAAAGTCATTAATAAATAATACATATGTACTATTAGTATAAATGTATTGGAAATGGATCGTCAAGTTTCTTGGCAAACAAATTATTTATACTCATCAAAAATAACTTTTAAATATACTTGTCTTCCTCCAACCTTCTTCCAATAACTGCTTATATTCTTTTCTTGCATCTTCAATAGTTTCTACTCTTGAACCCTTCATAACTGGTTTACTAGATCTTTTATAAATACACCCATAACTAATCTCCATTGCATTAATACTTGGAGATGGTTTAGAAATATCCTCAAATGGTTTGAATACTTTTATTCGATTTCTTTGCTTATTTATCAAAGTAAACTCTTCCATTACTGTTGTTACCGATTGCTAATAAGTTCCTGCATTTTGGTCCTTCACCACTAATCATGAAAAATAAAATACCTACTAAAAGCTTGTTATAGCAAGCATTCTAGTAGGTAACACCGGATCCCCGTCAGTTCTCTGCTGCATCGACCTGGAAATGCCAGAAGAGGATTCAAAGTGGGCTTTCGTTTCCGATTACAAGATCGGTTTACTACCGCATCACGACAGTCTCCTCATGTCGAAAGAGAGTCAGATCAGAGCACATAAAGAAGAACTTAACCAAAGATCCAGTGACTTAACTCTAACTTATTTTTTTATCCATTTGGAGATGGCCATATGTCTCGTACCATAGTTAACAAAACTTGTGCCTCATCATATCTTTCTGAATGCGTTTTACCATTTAATAAAAATGTAATGTGAGCCATTTTTCTTCCCAGAATTTCTCGAGATTTACCGTAACAATGAATATTAGAACCTTCAATTTCAGATAACATTTTAATTCTGGTTTCCATTGAGATTGGGAAATTCTTTTTTAATCCCAGTAGATTTATCATAATTGCCCCTTCACAGTTCATTTTAATTTCAGGAGGCATTATCCCAGAAGAAATGCAAACATATTGATCAAACTGACTTGAGGTACAAGCTTCAATAGAGAAATGAGCTGAATTATGTGTTCTAGGAGCTATTTCATTAATTAAAAGACCATTATCGCCATAGAAGAATTCAATAGCTAAAACTCCAACGTAATTAAGTTCATTAACTATTGAAGAGAAAATATTTATTGCAAATAAGTTCAAATCATATTCATTTGTTCCAGGTGCAAGAACCCAATCACAAACATGGTTTGATTGGAATGTCTCAACTATTGGAAAGAATCTTATCTTACCGGCCCTATCTCTCGAACCAACAAGAGCCAATTCTTTTTCATACTCTATCCATTCTTCTATTAACCATTCATCAGAATTATTCTCTGTTAAAAAAGAATCTAAATCTTCTTTTGTCTTTATTTTTCTGTTCCCTTTGCCGTCATATCCACCTTTATTTGATTTTGCCATTAGAGGAAAAGTCCAATTATTGATTTCCTCATCCGAGAGATTTTTAAAATCTTCAATACTTATCCACTTTGGACAGGGAATATTCATCCTATCTATTAATTTTTTTTGAGAAAACCTATCTACTAATGGTTTAATGGCATTAAGGCTTGGAACAAAAATATCTTTATTGCCAATTAAATTTAATTTATCAATTTTTATCCATTCATTTTCAAAAATTATTTTTTCACACTCATTAATTAATGATTTATTACCTCTTATCTTTAAAGGATCAGCTTCTATGACATGATCTGCTTTTAAACCAGCAGGGTCATCACAAGATTTTGTCTGCACACATACTTCTAAATCTCTTTTTTTTGCTGCCTCGGTTAACATCAATGCAAGCTGACCCCCTCCAATTATTCCTAGGGAATAATTTTTCTTAATATCGTTTATATTTTTTTTAAAACTCATAGCATGATTTTATTACCATTTCTAATTCTTAACAACTGAATTTTTAAGTATCTAAAGCTTAGATTTTGCTAATATATAAAGTATTTAATACCAAATATTTATAAATTTTAACTAGGTAATCAATTGTGAATAAGAGAAAAATATTAGTCCCATTAGGTGATAAGTCATACGAAGTAACTCTAGAAGCAGGGATACTGAATAATATCAGCGAAGAACTTTTAAAAATTGGAATAACAAAGAAAAGAAAAATACTTGTGATTTCAAATGAAGAAATATCAAATTTGTATGGTGAAAAATTCTTAAATAATTTAAAAGATAATAAATTTCAGGCCAAAATGTTCCTCATCAAGGCTGGAGAATCATATAAAAACTTAAAAACCTTAAGTGAAATATATGATGTAGCATTTGAATTTGGCTTAGATAGAAATTCAATAATTATTGCACTAGGAGGAGGAATTGTTGGAGATGTAAGTGGTTTTGCTGCTGCGACTTGGCTGAGAGGTATCGAATATATTCAGATTCCAACAACATTATTATCAATGGTTGATTCATCTGTGGGAGGGAAAACAGGAGTAAATCATCCAAAAGGTAAGAATCTAATTGGAGCTTTTAATCAACCTAAAGCAGTTTTTATTGATCCAGAAACCTTAAAAAGTTTGCCCAAAAGAGAATTTAGTGCAGGCATGGCTGAAGTAATAAAATACGGAGTAATAAGAGATAAAGAACTTTTCGAATACCTAGAAATTGAAAAAAACAAAAATGAACTTATAAATCTCAAAAATGAATATTTAATTAAAATAATTAATAGTTCAATTAAAACAAAGTCTCATGTTGTTTCTCAAGACGAACATGAAAATGGTGTTAGAGCAATATTGAATTATGGTCATTCTTTTGGTCACGTTATTGAAAACTTATGTGGATACGGCAAATTCCTTCATGGTGAGGCAATATCAATTGGCATGAATATTGCGGGGAAAATAGCAATTGAAAAAGGGTTATGGTCTAAAGAAGAATTTGAGAGACAGCGAATTCTCTTAGAGAGTTATGATCTCCCTACCGAGATTCCCAAAATAAATAAAGAAGATGTTCTAACAATACTTATGGGTGATAAAAAAGTTCGTGATGGCAAAATGAGATTTATATTACCGAAAGAAATTGGTGCTGTTGATATATATGATGACGTAGAAGATTCATTATTTTTAAAGTTTTTTTCTTAACGCAAACAGGTTGAATTTATATTCATTTTCTTCTCATTAAACTTTTTAAAAACAAACCACTTAAAATCACCTAAACAAACCGGATCAACAAGTCTAAGTAATGCTTCTCTCCTTAAAAGAGCATTTGATAAATTTTCCTTAAATTCTTTCTGAATCCCATAAAGTCTCTCTGCTAATCCAAGCGCCAACAAAGCCTCTCCTTGTTTATTTATTCCATCAGTATTAAATCCAAGAGTCTCAGCATCATTAATTAAAGTTTCTATGCACACATGAGATGTTAAATCGCAATTTCCAGGAGAATCTAGGACATTATTCTTCATTTTTTGATTTTCATATGAAACTATCGTCCCATCAGAATTCTTAGAGTTATAGTATTTTTTAGCTTCTTTAGCGTAATCAATTATCAATAAAATACCATTATTGATTTTCCCATAAATAGCTTCTAACCATTTTGAGTTATCTACATGCCATTCTGTCGTCCATCCTTCAAGAGCATCTTCAGGCGGAATAGTTATTCCTAACTCACTTTTAGCAAGTTCAAAACTTTTTTCCAATTCGCGTGTAATTGGCATTTCATCAAAAAATAATTTATGAGATTTTTTGTCTATAGAAACTGCTTGTCGAATTAATTTTCCCTTTGAGAAGGTTATTCTTTCTACTGGCAAAGCATCCAAAACCTCATTTGCTAGAACTATTCCATTTATATTATTTTCCTCTACTTCATCCAAACCTTTCCATAAAATATCAATACCTAAGTTCAAAAATTCCTCCAATTTATTTTTTTGTTTTTCTACCATCCCTTCATTAGGTTCAATAATTACAAAAGAAACTCCTTCTAAAAAATTTTTGCTGTTTTCTAAAAAATATTTAATTAATCCACTCATAAAGCTTCCATCTCCAGCCCCAAATTCAGTTACAGATAATGTCTGATTAAATAAAAAACTACTTTTGAACTGAATCAACCAATCTTCTATTTGTTTACCAACCAAAAAAGCAAAATCATCAGATAAAGATGGAGATGTGACAAAATCTCCTCGAACGCCTAACTCAGCTTTACCGCTGCCGTAATAACCATTAATAGGATCATTTAATGCAAAATTCATAAAGTCATAAAAACTTATAGTCCCACCCATTTTTATTATTTTTTTTACTAACCAATCTGGATTATTCGCGGGTAAGCTATTCATCGGCGAAAATATAAAGAGACAAAACTTATTTATGCCTTCAAAGATTAACTATTTATTAGGAATATTTCTATCTATTTTAGTTTTAATTTCACATAAACCCGTTTTCGCTATAAATAATCCAAATCTCTTACCTGAAGAAAAAACACCAGTAATTGATTTAGCTAAAACATTAAGCCCTAATCAGAAAAAATCTTTAGAGGAAAAGCTCAATAGTCTAGAAATTGAAAGTGGGTGGAAAATTAAATATTTATCTCAGTTTGAAAGTTCTCCTGGTAGTGCAATAAAGGACTATTGGGATTTAGATGAGACAAGTTTGTTGATAGTTGCGGATCCTAGAGGGGGAAATTTGCTGAACTTTAACGTAGGAGAGGCTTATTTTAATTTTATGCCAAGGTTATTTTGGGTTGAACTTCAAACAAGATTTGGCAACCAATACTATGTTAAAGATCACGGTGAGGATGGTGCAGTATTAGATGCAATTGATTCAGTAAAGATTTGCCTCGAAAGAGGAGGTTGCCAAGTTGTCCCTGGCCTACCCAAAGAGCAATATATATGGACTTTATGTACATCAATTCTGGGAGGTTTAGTAGCAGGTTTCGCATCTGCTCCAAGAAAAGAAGGTCAAGTCATATCAATTGGATTTTTAGCTCTTCTTTCACCTTTATGGGGAATGTTATTCGGAATTTTTGGTTTGGCACCGATAATATCTAGAACAAATGATTTATTACCTTTATTTAAAAATGGTTTAGCTTTTACAGCCGCAGGAATTGCGGGTTATATCTTATCTCAAACATTATTTTCAAGATATGAAAAGCCCAAAAATACTTAAAATATGATCAGAGATATTTAACCCTAAAAAAATTTATCTTCTTCACGAATTTCGCCAGACTCTGAATACCATCGATGAGAAACATGCCTTAATTCCTTATTTTCAAACTCAATCCATGAAAAGTTAATTAGCAATTTCCCATCTTCATCAGTTTTATATCTTGGCACTACAGCAGTGTTGAAATAAATTGTTCCTTTGCTATCAATTTTAAACATTTCTCTTAAACCAAGATTTCTTTTAAGCCGTTTGTGCATATGACCAAAAATTACAAGATCAACTTTTCTTCTCTTTTGTATTTGAGAAATAGCAGCAGACAAATCTCTATCTCCCCAATCTAAAGAGGGTAATTTCCAGTCCTTCCCACAAATGCTTTTAGGTTCTGAACCTAAACCCGAAGGACCAGCATGAGACATAATTATTAGAGGTATTTCTTCAACAGTCTCTTCTGAACATTTGATAATTTTATTTATTGAATCTTGTTCGGTTATAGGTCCATAAACGCCTTTAACTTCTTTTGCAAGATAATATCCGCCGCCAGAACTACATGGTCTAGCAGACAATAAATTTATTTGATTATTAAAAACTTTCAAATCCCATGCACAATATTTTTCACCAAGAACACGTATCTGCCTTGAGAGAGTTTCGCCTGTAGAATCTTTCCCTCTATCATGATTTCCTAAAATCACAAAAGTAGGAATTTTGATCTCATTGATTTTTTTAATTATTTTGACACTTCCATCAGAAATATCACCAACAAATAAAACGATATTTGGTTTGATAATCGATAAAACTTTCAAGTCTAATTCAGACCATTGACCATGACAGTCACCAACAATAGCAATTTTTAAATTTGTCAGAATTTTTTCTGTTTAAAGGCATATAATCTATTTAGAGATATTCTAAATCCTGACCAGTATAACTTCTACTGCAAAACAGAAATCATTTCAAAACGAAGAGGATTTGATTTCTGAAATAAAGGAGCGTTGCAAAAAAGCTAATGCAATTATTCTTGCGCACTATTATCAAGCTCCAGAGATTCAGGAAATTGCAGATTTTATTGGCGATTCATTAGATCTATCTAGGAAAGCTGCAAATAATGACGCAGATATAATAATTTTTTGCGGTGTACACTTTATGGCCGAAACCGCAAAAATACTTAGCCCTAATAAAACAGTCCTTTTACCAGATCTTGACGCAGGATGCTCATTAGCAGACGATTGTCCTTCAGATAAATTTCAAAAGTTCAGAGAAGAAAATCCAGATCACTATGTCGTAAGTTATATAAATTGCACTGCAGAAGTAAAAGCTCAAAGTGATCTGATATGTACAAGCAGTAATGCAGTCTCATTAATTAAAAAGATACCTGAAGATAAAAAGATAATATTTGCGCCAGATCAGAACCTTGGGAGATGGGTACAGAAAAATTCAGGAAGAGATCTTAAATTATGGCCTGGCAGCTGCATTGTTCATGAATCATTTAGTGAAGAAGCACTTCTAAAATTAAAATATCAAAATCCAGGATCAAAAGTCATCGCTCATCCTGAATGTAGTCAAAATTTACTACTTCTATCGGACTTTATTGGATCAACAAGTAAACTGCTTGATTTCGTAAGTAAAGATCCATCTAAAACTTACATGGTATTAACTGAACCCGGAATAATCCACCAAATGAAGAAGAAAGAACCTAACAAAATTTTTATTGAAGTCCCAGATGTAGAAGGTTGTAAATGTAACGAGTGTCCATATATGAAATTAAATACCTTACAAAAAATTCTTGATTGTTTGAAAAACAATTCCCCGTCTATCGAACTTGACCCAGAAATAATAAGAAGAGCCTATGTACCGATAAAGAGAATGCTAGATATGAGTAATTAATTTAATGCAAATACCTGATCTTTTTTATTAATTTTTAGGAATGCATTAAGGTTTGTAGTGTTTGGATTAAATTCACTTATCTGATTATTTCTTTTAATTATATTTACTAGCTCTTTTTCACCAGCTCTATATTGTTTATCTTTTCTAGTGCCGATCTCTCTTTGAAGAATAGGGTTAATATTCATTTTTACTTCTATGTCTGGAATAATTCCAGATTTGTTTATATCAGTGCCGTTTGGAGTTAAATACTTAGCGACTGTAACAGTAAGACCTGAACCATCAACTAAAGTTCTCATGGATTGAACTAGACCCTTACCAAACGTTTTCTTGCCAACTAATTTTCCTCTTTTGTTATCTTTTATTGCACCTGAGACTATTTCACTAGCACTGGCAGAACCCTCATTAACTAAGACAACTAAGGGCTTTTTTGTTAGAGCTTGACCGTTTCCTTTTTTTGTTTCTTTTAAACCATCTTTACTTACTGTACTTACTATTACTCCTTTGTTAATGAAGTGCCTTGAGATATCAATGCTTGATTCTAATAAACCTCCTGGATTACTTCTCAAGTCAAGAACATATCCTGAGACTTTTTTTGTTTCTAAATCCCTAATAGCATCTCTAGTCTCCTTTGATGCATTTGCATTAAATTGTTTAATCCTTACATAGCCAATTAAGAAGCCATTTTTAGTTTGGTTGACTTTACTTGATACAGATTTTATTTCAATTTTTTCTCTTAATAAATTCTTAAAAAAGGATTTAGAACCTCTAAGAATTTCAAGCTTTACTTTGGTACCTCTTTTTCCTCTTATTAATTTCACGGCCTCCTCAATATTCATACCTTCAGTAGAAATTCCATCTATAGACAATATTTTATCTCTAGCTTTAATTCCAGCATCAAATGCAGGGGTGCCCTCTATAGGAGAAATGATTATTAAATCATCAGATTCTTTATCTTTAACTATTTGGATACCAATTCCAGTTAATTCACCAGAGGTATCTATTCTCATTTGATTAAATTCCTTAGGTTCCAAAAATCTTGTATAAGAATCATCTAAATTAGAAAGCATATCTCTTATCGCATCATATGCTTCATTGCTATCTGAATATGTTTTTGATAAAACTTCTTTTCTTAGATTAATCCAATTGGACTTTTGAAATTTACCGCTTGAATCAAGAAAATCTCTATATACAATTTGCCAAACATGATCAATTACTTCTTTATAACTATTATTTAAAACTGTTGCTTCTGCAAAATTATTTAAAAATAGCCCAGAAAAGGATGTCGCAAACAGAATTATAAATTTTTTTTTAAGCAATTTTCTTATCTTAAAAGGATTTCTATACTTTTTCATTATAAAAAGAATTTATTTTTAATTTCAAAAATTTGATAAATCCTTAAGGATCAATCCATTTTCCATCATCCTTAATAAGTTGAATTAATGCATTAACCCCTTCATCTTCAGGTACTCTTTTTATCTCTTCTTTCCTTCTATATAATGCAATAGTTCCTTTGCCTTTCCCAACATAACCATAATCAGCATCTGCCATTTCTCCTGGTCCATTTACTATACATCCCATTATTGCTATATCTAAACCAGTCAAATGTGAAGTGGCGTTCCTAACTTTATCTACAACTTCTTCTAAATTGAAGAGTGTTCTCCCACAACTAGGGCAACTGATATATTCCACCATCGTTTTTCTTAGTCCTAAAGATTGCAAAATTGAATAGCAAACTGGTATTTCCTTCTCTGGAGCTTCTGTTAAAGAAACCCTGATAGTATCTCCTAATCCCTCTGCTAAAAGCGTTCCAATTCCAGCAGTACTTTTTATCCTTCCATAATCGCCATCTCCAGCTTCAGTCACTCCTAAATGTAAAGGGTAGTTATATCCTTCTGAGTCAAGTCTATCTGCGATCATTCTGTAAGCTGCCATCATGACTGGAGCCCTAGAAGCTTTCATAGAAATTATTATGTTATGAAAATCAAGCTCATCACAAATTTTGACAAACTCCATCGCAGATTCTGTCATTCCCAATGGCGTATCTCCATAAGTAAAAAGCATCCTCTCAGATAGAGAACCATGATTTACTCCAATCCTTAGAGCTTTGTTTTCAGCCTTTAAAACTTCAACTAAAGGAGTAAATCTTTTAAGTATTGTTTGTTTAATAGTTTCAAATTCCTCGTCTGTATATTCAGTTCTCGTGGGGTCTGATTTTTCAAACACAAACAATCCTGGGTTAATTCTTACTTTATCAACATGTTTTGCAACCTCCATCGCAATTTTCATACCATTATGGTGAACATCCGCTACCAAGGGGGTGTTGATATTATTTTCTAATAATTTTGCTTTAATATCTCCTACTGCTTTTGCGTGCGCTAAGGAAGGGACAGTTAATCTTACAATTTCACAACCTACTTCATGAAGTCTTTTGATAGCTAAGTAAGCATTTTCGACGTCCATAGTATCTTCATTTATCATAGATTGAACTCTTACTGGATAATCACTTCCAATAGCTACATCACCAACCATTACTGTTCTAGTTATCCTTCTCTCAATATGAGTTGAATATCTTTTGGAGAGACTATTAACCTCTTTTGATTGAGTTAATGACATTAAAATTTTTGATATTCAAAAAGTATCAACTAAATTATACGGCATATAGTTTACTACTTACATTCTCTAGGTCATTCAAAGTTAGATGGTATGGTTTATTGATTTCTTTTGAAGGAAATCTCAACAAATAAGATGGATGAAAAATTACCATAATTTCTCTCCCATCTTTTTTAATCCATTGACCTCTTAAATTACTTATAGGATCTTTAACTTCTAAAATAGCTCTCATAGCAGTAGAACCAGTAAGTAGTATGAATTTGGGATCAACTAGCTTTATTTGCTGTAATAACCAAGGTTTATGAATATTAATTTCTCTAGCAGTGGGTTTTCTATTATTTGGTGGACGACATTTAATTACATTACAAAAATAAACATCCTTCTTATAATCAATCCCTGCTTTTATTAATAATTCGTTTAATAACTTACCAGATTTACCTACATAAGGTTTTCCTTCTAAATCTTCCTGTGCTCCAGGTGCCTCACCAATTATTAACAAATTTGCGAATACACTTCCTCTCCCAATTACTAACCTTTTCACCGAAAATAAAAACTTTAAATATTTTTATCTTAAGAACTCAAAACATGAAAATAAAATAGATTAAGAAAATGAACTAAATTAAACCATAGTGTGATAGTTTTATTTATTCTTAATTTATGCATTTGTCATTATTAAAAGTCATATTAGAAAAGTCATAAGTCAATGAGTGAAGTTAATTTATCTGATCGGGCACTTTCAATTGAGCCTTCTCTTACATTGCAGATAAGTGCTAAAGCAAATCAATTATCTGCAGAAGGAGTAGATATTTGCAATTTAAGTGCAGGAGAACCTGATTTTGATGCCCCTAAAGAAGTTATAGAGGCTACAAGTAAAGCTATATTCGATGGATTTACAAAGTATGGGCCCGCAGCGGGAAATTTAGATCTCCGAAAAGCAATTGCAAATAAACTTCAAATTCAAAACGATTTAAATTATGAATTTGAAAATGTAATGGTCACAAATGGTGCTAAGCAAGCAATATATAATCTTTTCCAAGTCTTGTTAAATACTGGAGACGAAGTTATTATTCCTTCTCCATATTGGTTAAGTTATCCCCAGATGGTTAGATTGGCGGGTGGGAAGCCAATTTTTACAAATTCTTCTGCAGAAGATGGATTTAAAATAAATATAAAAGATTTGAAGTCTAAAGTCTCTTCAAAAACTAAATTTATAATTATCAATTCTCCTAATAACCCTACGGGAAGAGTTATGTCAAAGGAAGAATTATTACAAATTTCCGAATTAGCCAGAGAAAATCCAAATATCAATATTTTATCTGATGAGATTTACGAACTAATCCTTAAAAAAGAATTTAAACACTACAGTTTATCTTCATTAGCAAATGACTTAAAAGATAGGATTTTTATAATAAATGGATTTGCGAAAGGATGGGCCATGACTGGCTGGAGGATAGGTTATTTAGTAGGTTCCAAAGATGTAATCAAAGCATCCTCAGCATTACAAAGTCAAAGTACAAGTAATGTTTGCTCTTTTGTGCAAAAAGGTGCTTTAGAGGCTTTAAAAATTAATAATGAATTTTTCTCAATGATAAATACCCATTATGACCAAAGAAGAAGTCTTCTCTTTGAGGGCCTTAAGAATATAAATGGTATTTATATTGAAGAACCTAATGGAGCATTTTACGCATTTCCAAAACTACCTAACTCTTCAATTACTTCTGTTGATTTCTGCAACAAAGCTCTTCAAGATTATGGATTAGTTGTTGTACCTGGAAAAGCTTTTGGGGCTGACGAATGTATAAGAATATCTTGTGCCGCTTCAGAGATTAAAATAAAAGATGGACTACAAAGGCTTGAAAAAGCAATTTCTAAATATTATTGATTAAAGCCAATAATGATTAATTTAAAAAATTTACTGCTAAGTTCATCTATCTTATTTTCTATTTTTTCATCACAAGTTCTTTCAAATCCTAAAGTTTTAAAAGTTGGAGCAATACCAGATCAAAACCAAGATGTTTTGGACAAAAGATTTAATTTATTTTCAAAAGAATTATCCAAACAACTTGATGTAAAAGTTAAATACATACCTGTTACTAATTATGTTGCAGCAGTAACTGGATTTAGAACTAAAGATTTAGATTTAGTTTGGTTTGGAGGTTTATCAGGAGTTCAAGCAAGATTACAAACTCCTAATTCAATTGTCATAGCTCAAAGAGATATCGATAAGGAATTTAAAAGTGTTTTTATAGTAAACAAAAATTTAGAACTTAACTCAATTTCAAACATTAAAGAGCTTAAAAAACTAAAGAATTTAAGATTTACTTTTGGCTCTGAAAACTCAACTTCTGGAAGATTAATGCCAGAATATTTTTTAAATCTAGCAGGGGTAGAAATTAAACACTTTAAAGGGAAAAAAGCAGGTTTTAGTGGGAGTCATGATGCCACTATAGCTTTAGTTAATAGTGGGGCATTTGATGCTGGAGCTTTAAATAAACAAGTTTGGAAAAACAACCTTAAAAATAATCCCAAAAGAATAAGTAATTTAGAATTATTCTGGATCACCCCAGAATATGTTGACTATCATTGGGTAGCTCAAGGGGATCTTGAAAATAGATTCGGGGAAGGGTTTACAAAAGAACTTAAATCAGTAATTCTAAATTTAGATATAAATCAAAAATCACATAAAGAGATATTAGATATGTTCAATGCAAAAAGATTTATAAATGCAGAAGCAAAACAATATAAAAATATAGAGGAAATCGGTAGGAAATTAAATAAAATTAGATGAATAATACTCTCTTAGAATTAAAAAATATATCTTACAAATACAAAAATAATCTGATTCTAAATAAAATAAATTTAAAAATAAATTCTGGGGAGAAAATCGCACTTTTAGGTAAAAGCGGTTCAGGAAAAACTACGCTTATATCAGTACTTAATGGCACTATCAAGCCAACTCAAGGTGAGGTTAAATTATTCAATAAAAGTTTCGAGGAATTAGATATAAAGCAGAAAAGTAAGATAACAACTATTTGGCAAGATTTAAGATTAATAGAAGATCTCTCTGCAGAACAAAATGTTAATTGTGGACTACTAGCTGAAAACAATTTTTATTTCGCTTTTAAAAATTTACTAAATATAGGTTCTTTTAAGAAGGCTCATAAATATATGCAATTATGTAGACTTCCTAACTCTATTTACGACAAAAAAATCAGAACACTATCTGGGGGGCAAAAACAAAGGGTGGCTATAGCTAGATCATTAATTCAAGGATCAAATATATTACTAGCAGATGAGCCTTTTAATAATCTAGATCCCAAATTAATAATTATAATTAAAAATCTGCTGCTAGAAAATGAAGATAAAAATAATACAAAAAAATACCCTAAGACTTCATTAGTTGCATTACATAGATTAGATTTGCTGAACGATTTCGATAAAGTTATTGGAATGAGGGATGGTAAAATTTTTTTCAATATCAAAAGAACTAACTTAAAGAAGCTTCATTTAGATAAAATATATTAATTTGTTGAATAAATTAAAATTAAACCATACCTCATTATCTTTTCTTCCAATTTTGGTTTGCATACCTCTGGGGTATCAATTAATAACCAATATTCATTTTGGAGGATTTAAATTATTCCAAGAATTCTTAATTTCTGCATTTAATCCCAAGATCGATAATGAAATTATTCTTACCGTAATTAATCGATTAAATGAAACTATCTTAATTAGTTTTTTTAGTTGGTTGGTAAGTATTATTTTTGGAGCAATTTTTGGAATATTATCCTCAAATATTTTTTATAAAATCTTTAATATTCCAAGTTTTTTCTACAGCATAATAAGGTTCTTTCTAACAATAATTAGATCTATTCATGAATTAGTTTGGGGAATAATATTAATGCAAATATATGGCATAAATTTTTCAATAGGAATAATTGCTATATGTATTCCTTATATTGCTGTAAATTCAAAAGTTTTTGCTGAACAATTAGAAACTATTGACTACAAAAGTTTTGAATCTATAAATCAAATAAATGCACCTAAATTTTCATCTTTATTAACTTTAATATGGAATCCAATAATAAATACATTTAAAAACTTTGGTTTATATCGATTAGAGTGTTCAATAAGAAGTACGGTTATTTTAGGACTTTTTGGGATTGGAGGGATAGGTACCAGTATTTTTTTATCTTTTCAAACTTTAAATTTTAGAGAGTTATGGACTTATTTATGGTCCTTAGCAATTTTGATAATTCTTTCTGGATTAATATTCAAAAAAATAAAATTTAATACTACTAATAAAATCCTATCTATTTTTTTTATTGCAGTTTTTTTCATAACAATTTTATTTTCTTTTTCATATTTTCTTTATTTTATTTTTAATAATTTTGAAAATTTTAATTCCCTCAGTTCTCTGTTTAAATCAAGCTCAGATTTAGGATTATTTGATTTCTTAAAGCTTATATTAGAAACAATAATTTTAAGTCTTTTATCAACAGGAATAGCAATTAGTTTACCTCCATTAGTAATAGGAATTTTTAACAATAATACTTCTAAAATTTTTATAAAAATTTTTGCATTTTTATTACGTTTAATACCTACACCTTTAATACTTCTAACTCTATTAACTTTTAATAATCCTTCTTTATCTTTAGCAGCTTTAACATTAGGTCTTCACAACGCTGGCATTACAAGCAAATTACTTTTTACAAATCTAGATAGCCAAGATAGGAGAAATTACATTGCAATGAAATCTCTGGGAATCTCAAAAAAGACTAGTTGGCTTTTAGGTTTATTTTCTCAACAAGCAAAAAGTTACTTGGCATATTGCGCTTATAGATCTGACATCATTATTAGAGAAACTGCAATTGTTGGGGTCATTGGAAGTGTTGGTCTAGGTTGGCAATTGCAAGAATCACTAAGTTCCTTCGCATGGCAAGAAGTTACAATAGTTTTGATAGCTTATAGCTCCATCGCAATAGTTGGCGAATTAATAAATGGTAAAATCAAAAATAGTTTAACTTGATTTGTAAGAATAATTTGTTAAATCAAGTAATTATTTTTTCCCAGTTATAGTGATTAGTTTACCAAAACAGCTAGTTGTAATTGGAGATAGCTCAGTTTATGGATGGGGAGATAATGAGGGTGGTGGATGGTGTGAAAGGCTTAGAAAAGATTGGTGCAATAACCACAATGGACCAGTTATTTATCAACTTGGAGTTAGGGGAGATGGGATAGAAAAAGTTTCATCTAGATGGGAAAAAGAATGGTCATCTAGAGGAGAAACGAGAAGAAATAAACCTAAAGCAATCCTGCTAAATGTTGGTCTTAACGACACTGCAGCAATTGGTCAGAAAAATGGAAGACATCAATTAGATATAGATGGATTTGAATATGGATTAGAGAGGCTAATTAATGAAATGAAATCTCAAACAAATGTCTTTGTTATTGGTCTGACACCTGTTGATGAAAGCAAAATGCCGTTCGCAGGATGTCTATGGTACTCAAATGATTTTTGTAATTCTTATGAAAGAAGAATGGAGGAAGTATGCCTCAATCAGAATGTCCCATTTCTTCCTACTTTTAGAGAAATGTACTCTGATAAAAGGAGTGAAAATTGGATTACACATGATGGAATTCATCTAAATTCAGAAGGTCATTTCTGGCTTTTCCAAAGACTGAAGAGCTGGGAGATTCTTACAAAATGGAAGGAATCATAGGTCTTTCCAAATATTTTTAATTTAAAAAATATGAATATAAAATTAGCGCAAAGATAGCAAAAACAGAAGCAATACTTGTCTGAATAGCATTTACCAATTCATTACTCAATTTATATTTATTTTGAAATTTAGCACCAATAATACTTTCAGAAAGTGTTGCCAAAAATCCAGAAAGCATAACAATTATAAAATGATATTTTGTAGAAATAATTGATAGACGAAGCATTATAAAAGCCATAAATATTGATCCAAAGATACTAGCTAAAGTTCCTTCTATACTTATCCCTCCTTCAGTTCCTCTCTCAACCTTTTTAAGTGAGGTAATTAAATACGTATCTTTCCCAAATCTTTTCCCAATTTCACTACCAAAAGTATCCGCCAATTTCGCTGAAAAACTTGCAGCAAAACCTACTTTAAAAAAAACTTCATTAGCAGGATTAAATTTAGTCATCATTGCAAGAAATAATCCTGTAGCTGCAGATCCCCATACATTTTCAGGTCCTCTTCTCCCACCTCTTTTTTCAGCTATGCCTTGTTCTTTTTTAAATTTATAACCTACTTTAGTTACGATAGATCCAAATAATAAATAAAACACAACTGATATCCAACCCTCCCATGACAAACATCCCCACAAAATTGTGCCTAAAATGCCTGCACTAATCCAACCACCTTTTGTCATCAAAGGAATTTTGCAGAAAATACAAATCAAAATAAAATTAATGCAAAAGCCTATAAAAAATTCATTTATAATTAAACTCATTTTTATCTAATTAATTTAAAATCAATTCTCCACTGATTTAAAATTGATGATGCATTAATACTAGCCGTTGAAGTTCTTAAGATAGTGTCAGAAAGTTTAACAAAGGTAAAATTATTTTTATTAAAAAAATCAATTTCTTTAGAGGACCATCCACCTTCAGGTCCAATTACATTCCAAAAAATGCCCCCTTTTTTATTTGCAAATTCTTGCTGTTTTCTTAACCAATGATTTAAGTCATATATTGTTTCTTCTCTAGTTATAGAAATCGAAACTCTTTCTTGATTATTTCTACTTTTTAGCCATTCAATAATATCCATACCATTTAAAATAGATGGTTTCCATAATCTCTCACTTTGCTCAACTGCTTCTTTGATAATTGAATTCCATCTCAAAAGCTTTCTAGAAAAATTTAAATTTTTGTTTACCTGTCTTTCTGAAAATAATGGCTGTATAAAATCTATTCCTATTTCAGTACACATTTTTAAAATATCCTCAAAACCACTTTTTGGTATAACAACAGCTATGCCTAATAAGTAATTTTCTTTTTCTTGAAATAAGTAAGGTTTTTTTAATTGAATTATTTCTAAACAATCATTTTTAACTTTTTTAGCTTTCCATAATGAACCTTCTCCGTTAGAAATAAATATTTCTTTACCATTTTTTATCCTCATTACTTTATTTATATAATGAACCTCTTCTTTAGTAAGTTCTAAATTATTGTTCTTAATATTTTCAATTCTTTCATGGGAAATAATTAATCTTGTTAAGTCTTCCATCTAAAACACTTAATCTTTGAAAACTAAATCTTCATGTTCTTCAATCGCCCAGTCATTATTTTCACCCCCAATAATTAACTCCTCAATTTTTACATAATTATTTGATATCTCATTTAAAGAATTAATTAATATATCTATTGAAATAGAGTCTGAAGTTCCAAAATCAACCCAACATCTTCCCCACAGGTTTTGATATTCCATAATTCCTAAATTATGCATTAAGGCTGGAAGAGATGCTTTTTTTTGGTCATTATCATATGACATCCAACTTAAATCGGAACCCTCTTCATGAGTTTGCAAATTTTCAGAATTAAATCCACCTAACCTTCCTAAAACGTACCAACTATCAAAAACACCATCTAAATAATTTTTTTCATCTTGAGTTGGTAATTCTGAAAACCTTATCCATATCCAACAATTAAAAGGATCCACTTCCCTAAAAATAATATTCATATTGTTTAATAGCTTTTTAGATCTATAGCTATTATAAGTAAGTTATTACTAGATTAAAATTCATACCTATAATTTAATTAATAATGCTTGATTTAAAAGAAATATCTTATCAACCCCAAACTGGTGAAAGGAAAATAATAGACAATTTGAATTTAAAAGTTTATGAAAATGAAATTATTTTAATTTGCGGCAATAGTGGTTGTGGGAAAACAACCCTTCTAGAATTAATAAGCGGATTAACAACTCCACAAAAAGGTAAAATTACTTGGAAGAATAAAATATTATCTTCTAGACAAAGAAGATGGTTTTGTGGTGTAGTATTCCAATTTCCTGAGAGATATTTTATAGGTACAACCATTGGGAAAGAATTAAAAATAGGCCATAAATCTTTAAGAGAAAAAAATATAGAAATAGTTTTAAATAAAGTTGGTTTAAAAAAAATAAATCTGACCCAACCACCAGAACAACTTAGTGGTGGACAGCAAAGGCGATTAGCTGTAGCAGTTCAACTACTTAGAAACCCTTCTATTCTTTTACTTGATGAACCAACTGCTGGATTAGACTTCTCAATGAGAAATGATGTAAAGAATTTAATTCTCGATCTAAAAAATAAAAATACAATTATTATTGTTACTCATGAACCGAAATTATTTAACGGGATTCCGTCTAGGATGTTAATCATGGAAAAAGGGAAAATCAAAAACTTTTGAAAGAAACTATGAAGGATAGGATAGTAAGGGCTACTGCAGCAAATGGAGGAATAAGATTAGTTGCGGTTTTAACAACAGAATGTTCTTTAGAAGCAAAAAAAAGACACGGTCTATCTTATTTAACAACCTGTATCTTAGGAAGAGCATTTAGTGCTTCACTACTTTTAGCAAGTTCGATGAAGATAATGCATGGGAGAGTAACTATAAGAGTTAGATCAGACGGACCTTTGAAGGGATTGCTAGTTGATGCGGGTAGAGACGGCAAAGTTAGAGGTTATGTAGGTAATCCTGATTTAGAATTAGATCTAGTCAAAATAAATAATAATAAATATTCCTTTAATTTCACAAAAGCATTAGGCACAGGATATTTAAATGTTATTAGAGATAGCGGAATGGGAGAGCCCTTTACAAGTACTGTTGAATTAGTTAACGGAAATATTGCCGAAGACTTAGCTTCATATTTATATCATTCAGAACAAACTCCCTCTGCTGTATTTATTGGAGAAAAAATTCAAAATAAAAGTGTTATTTGTAGTGGAGGATTATTAGCTCAAGTTTTACCTAAAAAAGATACCGACCCTTTATTAGTCTCACTACTTGAAGAAAGATGTAAAGAAATTAATTCTTTTAGTGAAGACCTATTTCAGTCAAAAGACAATCTTCTTTCCTTAATAAGAAATATATTCCCCGATATTGATGATAAATCAATATCTGAAAAAGCTCGTTCCCAAGAAGTTAGTTTTAAATGCAAGTGTTCCAAACAAAGAAGTTTAAATGCAATGAAAATGCTTGATAAGAGCGAGTTGGAGGATATCCTCAGGAAAGATGGTAAAGCAGAACTAGTTTGTGAATTTTGTAAGAATAAATATCTTATAAATTATGAAGAAATTAAATCAATGATAGATAATTAATTATAAGAAAATTACGCCCAGCCATAAAATAATCATCGCAGGAATACTTTGAATTTTTTGTATTGATAAAGAATTGTTTGATATTTCCTGAATGAAAGAATTAGTTTCAAGCAATCCGCCGAATATTAATCCTATTGAGAGAAAGGTAACACTCCAACCTAGGGAACCTATAAATCTTTTACCCGATTTAATTTGCGTATAGGTAAGTATTAGTGTTGAGACAGAGAGCAAAAGTCTATTATTTGAATCTGGACTGATAAATAACAAAATTAAAAATAATAATCCAAAAGATATTTTTATTGAAAGATTATCAAATGAGGGGGTGGTTATTTTTGGCAGGCTATACTGGCTTGAGTTCTTAGAGTTATTATTTAAATTTTTTATCTTAGAAAGAAGTGGGAAATTATTATTAGTAAATTGATTAATTTGTTTTTCTTTTTTTGAGGCACTCACAGCTTCATAGCTTACATTTCCTGATTGCCTAGCTTTCAAACTCCCCATGAGTAATTGATCAAAGGAAGATTCTATTTTCGCTTTTAAAATTAAATCTTCACCAGCCTCTTTAACTTTAATATCTCTAGCCTTCTGAATATCCTCAAAAGCAGCACCTTCATTTACACCTAAAATTTCATAAGGTGATTTATCGCTATTATTTTTTCTATTGTTTGAATCCAAAATTTTTTACCAATACTAACAGATTAACTAATTTTATAATCCATTAAGACTTTATAAAACAATTGGTTCGACTCCACTAACAACGGGAGCAACTTTGTTTAAATTTAATTGATTATTGTCTTCAACAAATTGATTAAGATTCCACTCATTTTTGAAAAGAATGACTGGCCTATTCCAACAATCTTTAACTATTTTACAGTTGAATATTCTGCCTAGTTTTTCAATAGCTGGCCATCCATCAGAAATCCATCTAGCCAATTGATATGGCATTGCTTCAAGATTTGCATCTACACCATATTCACTTTTTAATCTGTGAGTTACTACCTCCAACTGCAATTGGCCAACAGCTGCGAGTATAGGGTCTCTTTTGCTCTCGTCAAAGTCATAAAGAATCTGAACAGCACCTTCTTCGCGAAGTTCATTAACACCCTTTCTAAAGTTTTTAAATGCTGAGGGATTTGGATTTCTTAGCCAGCTGAATATTTCAGGACTAAAGGATGGTATACCTTCGTACTCAAGATGTGTACCAGTATAAAGAGTATCTCCAATAGAAAACATACCCGGATTATTTAAGCCAATAACATCTCCAGGATAGGCATCATCAACTACTTCTCTATCTTGACCAAATATTTTTTGTGGTCTTGATAATCTGATTGTTTTCCCAGTTCTGGAATGTTTAACTGACATATCCTTTTCAAATTTTCCACTACAAACTCTTATAAAAGCAACCCTATCTCTGTGCTTTGGATCCATATTTGCCTGAAGCTTAAAAACAAAACCACTAAATTCATCACTTGCAGGTTCAATGTCCCCTTTATTACTATTTCTTGAAGTTGGCTTTTGAGCCATTTTTAAAAAACTATCTAAAAATGGCCTTACACCAAAATTAGTCATAGCAGATCCAAAGAAAACTGGGGTTAAAGAGCCATTAAAAACCTTTTCTTTTTCAAATTTCGATCCTGCCTCATCAAGAACCTCCAATTCTTCAAGTGAGTTTTCAAGTAAATCTCTCTCTACATATTTTGATAGCTCTTTATCTTCAAGACTTAATCTTTTCTCATTCGATTGTCTCCCTCTCACGGCTTTATCAAATAAAATCACTTCTCTCGAAAATCTATCAATAACTCCTCTAAATTCATCGCCACTCCCAATTGGCCAGTTAATAGGTAAAGTATCTAATCCAAGTTCTGATTCAATTTCATCAAGTAAAGAAAATGGCTCTCTTCCTGGTCTATCCATTTTATTTATGAAAGTAAATATGGGTATTTTTCGCATCTTGCAAACTTCAAACAACTTTCTAGTTTGAGGTTCTAATCCCTTAGCAGCATCTTCCAACATAACTGCATTATCAGCAGCAGCCAATGTTCTATAAGTATCTTCGGAGAAATCTTGGTGTCCTGGGGTATCTAATAGATTGATTACTGATCTTTCATATTCAAATTGTAATACAGTTGAAGTAATAGAAATACCTCTTTGTTTTTCAAGTTCCATCCAGTCTGACGTAGCTTTTCTCTGATTACCCCTAGCCTTTACAGCTCCAGCCTGTTGAATGGCTCCTCCATATAAAAGAAGCTTCTCGGTAAGCGTCGTTTTCCCAGCATCTGGATGTGAAATAATGGCAAAATTTCTTCTTTTATTTACGGCATTCAGTATGTCTTTATTGTTTAAAATTTTAGTACCTAAGTTCATCTATATAATATAAAGAACATACACTTAGTTCTTAAACATTACCATAGACTATTAAATATTTATCACCGTCTTCAAACACATCTAAAGAGGATAGATCATTTTCTAAAGTGAAATTTTTTAACTCTTTTAAAGTATAAGAAGCTCTTAAAGATGCATAATAATCATTAGTTAAAATCTCATTATATTTTGTTGAGCATTGTGCTTTAAGTTCTAAAGCGGACTTTTCATCCAATGGCCTTTTCAAATCCTTATGAAAATTTATAGTGATATTACTAGACAAACTTCTTATTGTGTTGAAGAAATCTTCAAGATTGGTAATGTGATGGATCAAACTGTTACTTACGAGTAAACTAATTTTTTTTTTAATTAAAAAATTATTTGATTTAATGTCTTTGATATTTGAACAGATATAGCGTAAATTTTTTAATTTTTTTTGATCATTAGAAATATTTTTATTATATTCTGCTCTCAAAATCATCTCTTTAGAACCATCTATTCCAATTACTTCAGTATCAGGCCATTTTATTGCTAACTTCTCAGAAATATTTCCTGGGCCGCATCCTAAATCAACTATTAAATCTTTTTCACCTAAAGAAATATTTTTTCTCAAAAGATGATGATTTATTTGATTAATTAGATTAACTTCCCCTTCTGAAAAATCAGCTTCGTCATAAGAAATGACCTGCTCTTTTTCTTCCATTAATTCAGGTTCAGGGATTCTTTCCATGTACTTTCTTGAAACAAAGATTTCATATTAAACATAATTCTACACAAACCGTTAAATAGTGGTAAGAATGGTTGCAGACGCCACAGGTAGAGTTATTCTTCCAGTACGGGTTATTTTACATACGTTTTTTTTATCGTGACTGTTGCACCAAATAAAGCTTCTTCAGAGAGCAATTCCAATAATCTTAAAAAAGATGATTTTCCAAAGACTGCGCCAGCAGCTTATCCTGTTTTTTTCAGATCTTACAGTAGGAAAACTATCTCTGGCAAAAGAGAGAACTGGAGTGAAGTAGGTGAAAGAAATTTATCAGGCTTAAAAGAATTAGGAAAACTTTCTGATGAAGAATTAATCTTAATGAGAGAGATGCAAAGCAACCAAAAAGCCCAACCTTCAGGAAGATGGTTATGGATTGGAGGAACTCCTTGGATTAATAAGAACCAAAATTTCTCAGGAGCATACAACTGTACTTCCACAAATCTAATTGATTGGGAGGCCTTTGCTTTAATGATGGACTTAGCAATGATGGGATGTGGAACAGGTGCAATAATTGAACCACATTTCATAAATAATCTACCAACAGTTTTAAACAAAATAAATATTAAATCAGTCAGTGAAGTTGGAATAACTCCCAAAGATCAAAGAGAAGAAAAATCATCTTTAGAAATCAAAGGAAAAGATCTTTATATCAAAGTTGGAGACAGCAGAAGAGGGTGGGTAGATAGCTATAAATATCTTCTTGAGGCATCAAGTAACGAGAGTCTTGAAAGTGAAATTGATGTTTATATTAATTTGGAAGACATTAGGCCTGCTGGAGAATCATTAAAAGGTTTTGGTGGTATGGCAAATCCTATTAAATTGAAAGATCTCTACTCTAGAGTCGCATCACTTCTTGGAAAGGCAATTGGGAGGAAATTAAGTACAGTAGAGTGTTGTTTATTAATTGATGAAGCTGCAGTAACCATAGTTGCTGGGAATATAAGAAGAAGTGCTGGAATGAGACAATTTGCTTCAGATGATAAGGAGGCAGCATCGGCAAAAGAAAATTTATGGAGTCAAGATGAGAATGGTAATTGGAGAATAGATCCTGAAAAAGATGCCCTTAGGATGGCTAATCATACTAGGGTTTACCATACAAAACCCACTTATCAAACTATTTTGGATGCTGTAACAAAACAATTCCATTCAGGTGAGGGTGCGATTCAATTTGCTCCAGAAGCAATCGCAAGGTCAAATGCAGATATTCTTAAAGATGATGAATTGAGAAAGGAATTTATTGAAATATACTCAGAACAAGGTAAGGAAGAAGCGAGAAATTGGATAAATAGTAGTTATGGTCCATTTTCTGAAGAAGAGCTTAATCACAGGATGAGTAGATATGGACTTAACCCCTGTGGGGAGATCTTGGGAAATGATTTTCACTGCAATTTAGCTGAAGTTCATTTAAATCAGATTGATCCAGGGGATTTTGAAGAGCAAAAAAAAGCTTTTAAAGCAGCAGCTCTTTCTGTAGCTTGCTTACTTAATCATGAATTTGAAGTTGAGCGTTATAGAAAAAGTAGGGAATATGATCCCATTGTAGGGGTAAGTTTTACTGGATTATTTGATTTTTGTGTTCATGCCTTTGGTACACCATGGTTGAAGTGGTGGGAAGCAGGAAGGCCCGACAATGAAGAGGGAAAGGCTTTCAAAAAACAGGAAGCTAAATTTTTAGATTCTTGGAGAAAAATAGTAAAAGAAACTGTCTGGGAATATTGTGATAAACATAATTTAAGAAGGCCAAACCGATGTACAACTGTTCAGCCAGCTGGAACTAAAAGTCTTCTAACCGGAGCGGCTCCAGGATGGCATCCGCCAAAGGCACAAAGATTTATAAGAAGAATAACTTTCAGGAAGAATGATCCAATTGCTTTAGCTTGTATGGATTATGGTTACTCAGTTGTTCCATCTCAATCTGATAAAGATGAAAATGGTTGCTTGCTTGATAATCCATTTGATCCAAGATGTACAGAATGGCTAGTTGAAATTCCAACAGAAGTTAGCTGGGCGAATATAGATGGTGCTGACCAGATAGACATCAATAATTTCTCAGCATTAGCTCAATTTGATTTTTATATGCAAGTGCAAAAATTCTACACAGAGCATAATACCTCTGCAACCGTAGAATTTAGGGAAAATGAAATCGAGGATTTAGCGAAAGCTATTCATAATGCGATAGAAAATAATGAAGGATATATTTCTGCGGCATTACTAGCTCGATTTAGTGCCAACGCAACATTCCCGAGATTACCTTTTGAACCAATTAGTAAAGAGGAATATATATCATTACAAAATAAGGTTATAGAAAGGAAAGTTAATAATGATTTCTTTGATGCTCTCAATAAATACGATATTGGTGAACTTTCTGAAGCAGGGCCAGCAGGTTGTGATTCAGATAAGTGCCTTCTTCCTTTGGCTAAGCCGGAAAACTAATTTATCATTTGTAAATAAAAAGAAAAAATTAGTTTTTAAAACTATGATTTATGGCTACCTCTTAAATAGGGACATAAATTATTTATGACATTAAGCTTAAATATTGGGAACTTATTTAATGATTCCTCTAGTCATGCCTTGGTTGATGAGCTAAGAAAGAGAACATCGGAAGAGGAAATATTAGATTTTGAAGAAAAATTTAATTCCAAAAACGAAAAAAATCTACATATTTATATATGTAGATTTTTAAAAAACAGATCAATATCTAGGGGACTAGCCTCCAAATGGTTAATAACAATAATTAATAACAAAGAATCTAAAATAGATAGTTTGCAAAAATTAAATAATTAGGTCAGCGTTGAAAGTTTCCATAGAGCTATTCCAAAAATTGAGAACCCCATAATAAAAGTAAAAGCTAAAGCATTTACCAACTGAACCTTATCATTCATCCTGTTTGCGAATGGTAGTAATTGAGCAAATAATGGAGTTTCTTCAACTATTGCAGATTTTTTTACTGTAGGTTTTTTGCTTCTAGAAAACATAAAACAAATTCTATAATCTTAAGAATTTTACAGTTAAAAGTCGATTAAATAAAAATTACTTCCTAAAAACGAACAAAATGTAACCTGGATAAATTTTCAGAATACTTACTGCATGTTTGTAAAAAAGAAATCAAAATTTTTATTGAAAATATTAAGAATATTAATTAAAAACATAGACAAGATATTTTAAAGCATGTTAATCTAAATTTGTAGCAACCGCTACCAAAACGTTCAACTTGCTTAAAGCAAGCCGCAAATCGACTTAAGCCATGGAACGGGGACTTAAGCGAAACCGGAGCTTAAAAAATGACTCTTATTTACAGAGGACAAAAGTACATCCAGAACAAAGAAGTTGCGAAGAAGCAGCACAACGAACTTACCTACAGAGGAAAAGCTTATACAAGCTAATTCCTTCCTTGTAAAAAAGGAAAAAAGCCGCTCATAGCGGCTTTTTTTTTACAAATTAAGATTAAAAAAATTAATCATCATATATTTTTCTAATAAGGGTTAAATTAGGATTAATGGATACAAAAGTCGCTATTAAAACATAATTCTGCAAAGACATATTTAATTAAGAGTTAAACCAAATAACTTCCAAACTTCATTTAGATTAATAAAACGTAATTATAGTTTCATAAATCCTCTCTTAGTACATTATTTATTTAAGATAATTTTATGAATTTAACCCGTATAAACGTAACTTATACTTCCCTATAAGTTTTAAAATAATACCATTATTTAAAATTTTTCAAATAATTAATATCAATGACAAATAATAAACCTCTATTCAAGGCTCCTTATGACATAAAAGATGTAAGCGCTCTTTTCGCTATAGTAGCTTTTGTATTAATAATTTCTGCAATAGTTGGAAATAACTTATTTGGTTTATTTCAAGAAAATGTTAATTTTGGATAAAAATTCAATAAAGAGATTATCTTTAAATCTTATGATTTGAATTTTTAAATACCGACGGCTACATTAATTTGCCATATATACTCAAAATAATTTGATCGTTACCGAAGAACCAAACCATTAAACCACCAATAGCCAAAAAAGGAGCAAATGGGATAAATTGATTTCTTCTTAAAATATTCATACTTAATCCAAATATCACAAAAATAGCTGCAAAAATATATGAAATTCCCACAGACAATAAAATACCAACAGGTCCCAACCACACAGATATCATTGATATTAATTTAGAATCTCCCTGCCCTAATGCTTCTTTTTTAAAAATATATTTTGCAATCTTTCTTATAAGTTCAAAGAATAAATAAGAGACAATTATTGTTGCAAAAGCTCTTATCAAATCATATAAATTAGAATTTCCAACAATAAATTTAACTAAAATTAAATTAATAAACCCAAATAAAAATCCATAATTAATTAACTTTTGAGGAACCCAGAAATGGTTGATATCTATCAAACTTATTAAAAAAATTATTGAGAAAAAGATCCAACTGAATAAATTTCTAAAAATTTCATTGGTAATCGAGGAGTGAATTTGTTGTGATGAAAAATTTAAAATAACAAAGAAGACTCCCGTCAAAAACTCTATGATCGGGTATGAAATACTAATTTTATTTTCACAATTTCTGCACTTACCTTTTTGAATAAGCCAACTTAATAAGGGTATATTTTCTCGCCAAGAAATTCTTGATTTACATTTTGGACAAAAGCTTCTTGGTCTAACTATTGATAATTCAAGAGGTAACCTATAAATCACAACATTGAAGAAACTCCCAAAACAAATCCCGATCAAAAAACTTTTTATCAGTATTAAATTATTAAGTTGAGAAGCCATTAATAAACTTTGTTGTAATTATTTAATCTTTTGTATATAATCTTTAAATAATAGATCATGTTTTGTTTTTTTTACTATGACCTTATTACAAAATTTTCTAAAAAATAAAAAAGTCCAAAAAACACTTGCTACAAAGCCAGGAGAGGAAGGTTTCTCACTTGTTGAGTTAGTTGTTGTTATTGCAGTTCTTGCTATCTTATCTGCTGTAGCTATTCCAGCATTTGTAGGAGTTCAAGCAAATGCAAGAGCTTCAGCGGTGAAAAACGGTTTAGCAAACGGTGTTAAGGAGTGCGTCATTCGAGCCTCAGATAATCAAACAACTTTATTCGCGAATGCCCAATCATTCCCTGGAAACTACAGTGGATATACTGTTTCTGCAGGAGCAGACGCAACGTGTTACAGCGCATTGGCTACTAATACTGCAAACCCAACTACTGAGTCTAATTTCATTATCCAAATGGACCCCGCGAATGGTCAAGTAAATAAAACATGTAGTAGGCCTAATGCTCCAGGATGCTCAGCAACAGGTACTTGGTGATTTTATCAAAATCATTTTGAAAACCTCAATTGATATTTTCAATTGAGGTTTTTTTTATAAAAATGCAAAATAAATTCAAATTAATTTTTACATTTATCTTTTTATTTCTAACATCAAGTTGTGGTGGGAAAAATGAAGATAATTTTGACTTTAGTGATTTCAAAGTGCCTGTCAAAGAAAGTATTAGTAATGAATCAAAACCAATCGAGAAAAAAAATTTAAATACCATTCAATATGAGTTGAGACCTTTTAGAAATAGAGAAGAAATCTTATCTTCGTTTAAATTTGAGAAAAAAGATCCATTTAAGTTAGATTCGCAAACCTCAAATAAATTATCAGATATTAAATTAAAAGGTTTTCTTACTATTTCAAATAAAAACTATGCTGTTGTAAATTATTTAGATAATGAAGGATCTATAAACACTGAATCTATAGGTGGGGAAAATACAAATTTATTGCCGAAAGGTGCATTGATTAAAGAAATTAATCCAAGTGAAGGGTATGTATCAATTTCTTACCTAGACGAGCTTTTTATTTTATCTTATGAGGGCTAATTGATAATTAAATTATAATATTATTTTTGCTCTTAATAAATATATGGTGTAAATATCTCTTTAAATATATAATTACTATACATATCGAATAAAAGTTTGGATATTAGTCATGAAGATATCCATTAAAAATAAAAGAAATTCATATTTTGAAAAAGGGTTTACACTTATAGAATTAGTTGTTGTAATAGCTGGTTTAACAATACTTGGTGGCATTGCGATTCCAAGTGTATTGACAAATATCAAATTAGCTAAAATTGATGAGGCGAAAGCAATTATGAATGGATACATTTCTGATTGCCTTGGACAATATAGAATCTCGACAGACCCAAACAAATTTTATAGCGATGCTCGACCCGAAAATCTAGATGAAGTTAAATTAGCAACCCTGGGATACAGGGTTGAAGGTGGAAAGGATAAATGCTCATGGACAGCCTTAGAACCTTCTGATGATAAAGATAGTTTATTATACTCTTTTGATTACAGAATATCTGCAGATGGAAAAGTACTTAAAACAGGCATACCAACTGCAGATAGAAGTTTAAACTCATGTAGAGGTTGGGCAGGCGCAAACTGTAGTTTGTCCCCAGAAAAAGCTGCCCAATTTGCTGCTGCTGCCGCTTTAGCAGCTAAAAAAAATCAATGTCTTACCGCTTATGCCCAATGGAAAGTGGATAACGGTGATGGTAATACCGTCACATGGAACAACGACACAAATGCATGCGATAAAACAGTTTGGCTATTCAACGGTACTCCTGTTGCTGATCAAGCTGCATATGATGCTCTCGTAAAACAAAAATATGGAACAGTTTGTCAAGAATGGAAAGATCAAAAAAAACAGAGTGGTTACATAAGTAAAAAAGATGATGATGGGTTGGGTATTGGTGAAACAATCGAAGAGTGCAATAAGGCCAAATATTGGTTTCATTCAGGACAAGAACCATTTACTACACAAGTCGCCTGGTACAATTTCAATCTTGATTATCAGGCTCAGGCATGTAATCAAAGTAAAACAACAGCCATAAACAATAATCATAAAGGGTCTTTTGTGTATGGACCACATTCAATCCCTACTCCACCATGTGGAAGATCAGTATATCTATGTGGTAATACAGAATATCAAACTGAAGAAGAATATAATAAGTCTTCTTGTTACACTCCTCCTGGAGGAGGCGGGGGCGGTAATCAACAGCCTATTGATAGGTGTATGGGTGTAGGCTCACCAACTTATTGTGTTTCTCCATTTTTCATAAATAATTACGATTGCAGGTGCTACCCAGGAGGGATTTGGAGGCGATGAGTAAGGCACAATACACTGCATCAAGTGTAAGAAAATTAGTTGATAAATATTTCTCTCTTCAGTGGTGCAGAGATAATCTTGTTGTGCCCTTATATCAAGAAACAACTCTTCCGATGAAGCCAGGAATAATTAAGATTGCTGTTGCAAATTATTCTTATTTAGGTACTATTGCCGAACCAATTAAACAGAGGTTGGCTCAATCAGATCAAAAATGTGAATTTGTTGAAAAAACTCAAGAAGAAATACAAGAAATTCTTGATTTGGCTTCTGAAGAGAGATTTATAAGTGGAGATAGCATAGAAATATCTCAATTTGATGAGGATGCTGTCTTAGAGGCTATTAAAGAAACATCTGAGAATGATGAAGATACATTTGATTTTGAATTTGATGATGATAACGAGGAACTTGAAAAAGAGGAAGATAGTTTAGATTTAGCTATAGAAATGATGGAAAGTAAGATTCAAAAAGCTGCTGGGATGGTTCTAATAAATTCCAAGAAAAATAATGTATCTGATATACATATCGAACCAAAAGAAGATGGATATAAGATCAGAGTAAGAAAAGATGGAGTAATGCAAAAATTTATGTCTATGACAAGAAGGCCAGGTATGCAATTAGTTACATGTCTAAAAAATATGGCCTTAATGGATATTGCTGAAAGGAGAGCTAGTCAAGATGGCAAAATCCTTAGAAAGTTTGAAGGAAATAGACTTGAATTTCGTTGTTCAACCGTACCAAGTAAACATGGTGAAAAAATGGTTTTAAGAATTTTAAATAGCGATCCCTCAGCCTTAAACTTAGATACATTAATCCACATTGAAAGTGTCCGTAAAAACTTTAGAAAAATAATGAATGCTTCAAATGGAATTGTCATAGTATCCGGCCCAACCGGTTCCGGAAAATCTACAACATTGGCGGCTGCATTACAAGAAAAAGATAATGGTGAACTAAATATTGTTACTGCTGAAGATCCAATTGAATATGATTTAGGCGGTGATATAAACCAAGTCCAAGTAAATAATGCAAAAGGTCAAACATTTGCAATGCTACTTAGAACTTTCCTAAGACAAGATCCAGACGTAATTTTGATAGGTGAGACAAGAGACCCCGAAACTGCAGAATCATCTATGGATGCTGCCGAGACAGGGCATCTTGTATTTACTACTCTTCATGCCAATTCATCATGTAGTTCATTAACAAGGCTATTAGACATGGAAGTCCCAAAATATAAACTTAATGCAAGCGTGAGGGGTGTTTTAGCCCAAAGGCTTTTAAGAAAAGTTTGCACTGGATGCTCTATTAAAAGACCAATTTCCGAGAAAGATGCGACAGATTTCCAGATCAAAAGAAATACTCCTATCATGTACGCAAATTCACTTTCTGCCGAAGAAAAAGCAGCTAGAAAAAGAGAAAATACTCTTTGTCCCCAATGCCAGGGTTCCGGATATAAAGGACGTATTGGAGCTTATGAGTTATTACTATTAGATAGGAAAATACAAAATGCAATTTCTAATGGCATGACAAACAGAGAGGTTGAAGAAATAGCAGTAAATGAAAACTCTATGCTTACACTAACTCAATACGGTGTAGAGTTAGTCAAAGAACATCTAACTACTATCTCTGAAGTTATTAGAGTTTGTAAATCTGATCACTAAATCCCCATGTCTATTGCCAGAGAAATAGTTGGTTTTGCTATGAAAGCAGGATCCTCTGATATACATTTAGAAGAGGAGTCGCCAATTGCGGTAAGAGTCAATTCTGATATAAAAATTAGTCCTCAAAGTCTAAGATCAGAGGATATGGATCAACTACTTTTAGAGTTGATGGGGGCTGACAAATTAAATGAATTTAATAAAACTGGCGATTTAGATACATCTATAGGACTTGAAGGGTTATCAAGATTAAGAATTAATGCATACGTTGCAAATGAAAAAAGATGCCTGACTTTAAGACTTCTGCCAAATGATTTACCAAATTGGAAAGATTTAGGTTTGCCAGATGCTTTTATAAATTTAGCTAAATTGCACAGAGGATTGGTTTTATGTACAGGTCCAACAGGTTCTGGGAAATCTACTACTTTGGCTGCATTTATTAACTGTATGTTAGAAACACAATGTAGGCATGTTTTAACTATTGAGGATCCGATAGAGTTCATTTTTGAACATACCAAAAATTCAATAATTCATCAAAGAGAAGTCAAAAGAGATACTCACTCTTTTTCAACTGCCCTTAGAGCTGCCTTAAGAGAGGATCCTGATGTTATATACATTGGAGAAATGAGGGATCTTGAAACAATACAACTCGCAATTACCGCCGCCGAAACTGGGCATCTAGTTTTAGGTACTTTGCATACATCTTCTGCATCAAAAACAGTAGAAAGAATTGTTGATGTATTCCCTGCAGATCAACAAGAACAAGCCAGATTACAAGTTTCAACCTCTTTAGCAGGTATAATGTCTCAAACGCTTTGCAAAAATACAGAAGGGAAAAGATCATTAGCCTATGAGTTAATGGTCAATACACCAGCTATTGGTAATTTAATAAGAGAAAAAAAAGTTAGTGAAATTTACTCTCAGCTTCAAACAGGTAGTCAACTCGGAATGAATACATTAGAACAGTGTTTAAATCAATTATATTCAAATGGCTTGATTACTGAAGAAGAGGCCTTAGGGAAAGCCTCAAATAAAAAAGCTATTAAATTATAACTATGGCTGAGTATGGTTCAGTTCCAATAGTTTCAAAAAAAATTACGAAGAGATCTCCTCCTCTTGTGATTTTTGGAGTAACTTTTGGCGAATCATCTTACTTAGATTTTGAACCAGATACTAAATTAAAAGTAAAACAAGATGATTTACTTGTTTTCTTCCGCCAAATGTCAGTAATGCTTAAAAGTGGAGTCCCTTTAGCTCAGGGATTAGAGTTATTGGCAGAAAATATGACTAACAAAAAATTTGGCGCTTGTATATTTGATATCTCTAGAAAGCTTAGCGGAGGAGAAGATCTATCAAGCTGTCTATCTTCTTATCCAAGAATATTTGCTCCTATAACCGTAGGTTTAATTGAAGCAGGGGAGGCTGGTGGTATTTTGTCAAAAGTTTTAGAAAGATTAGCATTATTACTGGAAGCACAAAGTAAGATAAAAGGCCAAATAACAGGAGCTTTAATTTATCCAATCGCAGTTCTTGTTTTAGCAGTTACGATAAGTCTTGCTTTGTTAATTTTTATAGTCCCGACTTTCGATGAAATGTTTAAAAGTATGGGTGCTGAACTACCAGCATTGACAGGTTTAATGTTGAGCCTTTCAAGAGTGGTTACTTCTTTAGGATTTTTTGTTGGAGCTCCAATTATTGGTTTTATATTAATTTATCTTTTTAAGACTAGTTACTCTACGAAACCCGGAAGATTATTTATTGATAAATTATTTTTAAAAATACCTCTCTTTGGAGATCTTCTTCTTAAGTCAGAGATAGCCTCAATGTCTGATACTTTAAGTACTTTAATTAATTCAGGAATATCATTAGTTGAAGCTATCGAAAGATGTATCAATGCCTCAAATAATGCAGTAATTAAAGAAGCTCTTACTCGATCAATATCCTTAATAACTCAGGGCCAGGAACTTAGTTTTGCTTTTAGCACATCAAAAGTAATGCCCAAATTATTAGTTTCAATGGTAAAGATTGGAGAAGAAACTGGCGCTTTATCATTTATGTTAGAGAATATTGCGAACTTTTATAAAAGAGAAGTAGAAGAGGCTGTAACAGTCCTTACAAAAGCTATGGAGCCAACAGTTATTTTCGTTGTTGCAGCTATTGTTGGAACAATTGTTATTTCATTATATTTACCTATGTTTGATTTAATAAACCAGATGGGTTAATCAATATCCAAAAAAGTTGTATCCATAGTAAATTTATCTTCATTTTTATCACTTGATTCTTTTTTATTTTTCATAATTGATTCTTCATCTTTACCATAATTAACTTTTTCTTTAGATCCCTTTTTATTCTTTATATCTAGATTTGGCAACGGAGGTAATTCATTCTTTTTCTTATCTTCTTCTTTCTTAATTACTGTTTTTTTAACTTCCTCTTTTTTCTTTATATCTAGATTTGGCAACGGAGGTAATTCATTCTTTTTCTTATCTTCTTCTTTCTTAATTACTGTTTTTTTAATTTCCTCTTTTTTCTTTATATCTAGATTTGGCAACGGAGGTAATTCATTCTTTTTCTTATCTTCTTCTTTCTTAATTACTGTTTTTTTAACTTCCTCTTTTT